>CAYFWA010000509.1:2708-5555 GCA_964346625.1 uncultured Myxococcales bacterium | reverse complement strand
GTCCCCCCCACCAGGATCCCCCCCACAGCTGGCGCCGGCGCCAGAGACCCCCGCCAGGGCGAAAGACAGCGCCAGCGCCAGCGCAGACGCCGGCAAGAAAAGGACACGAAGCTCGATGCTGCGAAGTTTCGATGACATGACCCCTGAATAACACGATCCGTCCCATAATCCGCCCCACAATACGAATGCAGCACGCAAGATCCCGATTAAATTAGCGTTTTTGCCCGGGCATCCCAGCCGGTGGGGAAGAGGGGGACGGAGTTCGAAGATTCGAAGATGCGTTTACATTTCTCGTGGCGCCGCCGATCCGATCGGGCTCCACCGGCCATCTCCATCACCCCTGTGGGAAGAGAGGGACGGTGTTCGAAGATTCGAAGATGCGTTTACATTTGCCGTAGTGCTCACCGCCGGATCCAGTCCGGGACGTCGGGCTGCTCGACGCCCTCGTTGTGGCGGATCACGGGTTTGAGATCCACCACGGGGCTTGCGTCCAGGGCGTCGAGGCCCTGCACGCGCAGCACGTGGCCGCGGCGCTCGAGAAGCCGAACCGCGGACACCAGGACGGGGTTGGGGCGGGCCGGGCTGCGGGTGGCGAAGATGCCCTGCAACGGAATGTCCTTTCGACCCATGGGGTGGACCTTTCGCAGGCTGCGTCGATCCGGCTCGAGCCGGTGGGGCCAGTAGAGTACCAGGATGTGAGAGAATGCCTCGATGCCGTCCAGACATTCCGCGTATTCCGAGTGGATTTCGATCTCCGATACGGTCCGCTTGACTTGCTCGCGATGAGACTCGCACTTTTCCGATCGAGTCTCTGGCCGGTCTGCTGAATCCGGGTTCGAATCCCCCTGGGCTTCCGGGTCGTCGTCGGGGCGAAAGCCCCGCTCGGTGAGCTCGCTGTGGACGATCCCCACCGGACGTACGCGCATCTCGGTGGACTGGCTGCCTTGCTCGTTCATCTCATCCCCTCGGTTTCATCGAATTTCTCTGGGTTATTCCGCTGAGTGTGACCGGCTTTCCAATTTCCTTCCATAGTTTATAATCTGCCACGGATTTAGCGGATTATCGAGCTTAGCCGACCTCCAGTCATCCTCCTTCTCCTTACCCCCTCCTGCGCCCTTGGGCCGAAATGTAAACGCAACTTCGAATCTTCGAACACCGTCCCCCTCTTTGCTGCTGGGTGGGGTGGGGTTGGTCAGGTGAGGGTGGCGAGGAGGGTGGGGGTGGCGCGGAGGCGGGAGACGGTGGTGGATTGGCCGAGGGTGACGAAGAGGTCGAAGATGCCGGGGCCGACGGCCTGGCCGGAGACGGCGGCGCGGGCGCCGTTGATGAGGAGGCCGGCCTTGAGGTCGTGCTCCTCGGCGTGGGCGCGCAGGGCGGCCTCGGTGGTCTCCAGATCGAAGGTGTCCAGGGCCTCGAGGCGGTCCGCCAGGGCGGGCAGGTGCTCGGCGAGGGAGGCGTCCTTTCGCAGGTTCTTGGCGGCCTTCTTTTCGAGCTCGAAGTCGCCGGTGAAAAAGGACCGGCCGCGGGTGACGAAGTCGGTGAGCAGGTGGTAGCGCACCCGGATCAGCTCCAGTGTGCTCAGGAACCAGTTACGCTGCTCGCCTCCCTCGGCCCAGACGGTCTGCCAGAGCCCCTCGGCCTCGAGTGTTCTCTGGACGTGGGGGGCGAGCTCCTTCACGGGCAGGCGGCGGATGTGCTCGGCGTTGACGTGCAGGGCCTTGGGGTCGGTGATGAACTTCGGGTCGCCCTTGCGGTAGTTGAACACCGAGTTGCGCCGGGAGATGCCCGACGGGTCGAAGGCCTCGATGAGTTCCTCGCGGTGCAGGTAGATCTCCTGGTCCGTTCCCGGGGACCAGCCCAGCAGGCACATGAAGTTGCAGAAGCCCCACGGCAGAAAGCCGGCGTCGCGGTACCACTGCACCGCCACCACCTCGCCGTGCTTGCGCTTGGAGATCTTCGCCTTCTTCGGATCCAGGGTGAGGGGCATGTGGGCGAACACCGGCACGTCCCAGCCCAGGGCCTCGTACAGCAGCACCTGCTTGGGGGTGTTGATCAGGTGGTCGGCTCCCCGGATGACGTGGGTGATCCGGTCCCGGTGGTCATCTACCGCGTTGGACAGCACGTACAGGGGCACGCCGCTGGAGCGCACGATGACGAAGTCGTCGATCTCGGCCAGGGAGACCTCGTTGCGGCCGTAGACCAGGTCGTCGAAGCCCACGGTGCCTGGCGGGCGGGGCGCCCGGAACCGGATCACCGAGGGCCGCCCCTCGGCCTCGTAGGCGGCGCGCTGCGCCTCGTCGAGGTCCCGGCAGGTGCCGTCGTAGCCAATGAAGTCCTGCTTGGCCTGCTTGGCGGCGTCGCGTCGCGCGGCGAGCTCCTCCTTGGTGCAGTAGCAGCGGTAGGCCTTGCCCTCGGCCAGCAGCCGCTCGGCGGCCTCCTGGTGATCCGCGCTGTAGTCCGACTGGTTGTAGGGGCCCTCGTCCCAGTCGAGTCCCATCCACTCCAGCCCGTCCAGGATGCCCGCGGCCGAGGCCTCGGTGGAGCGCTCCACGTCCGTGTCCTCGATGCGCAGCACCAGCTTGCCGCCGTGCTTGCGCGCGAACAGCCAGTTGTAAAGCGCCGTCCGGGCGCCGCCGATGTGCAGGTACCCCGTGGGGGACGGGGGAAAGCGTACGCGAATGTCGCTCATGGGGCTCTCCGTTTCCTCGGGCGCCCGCGGGGCTCAGACCGCCGGTGCGGCCGGTACCCGGCGCCCTTTTGCGTGACGAGGGAATGAAGCACATCTCGTCGATCCCGACAAGCCCGACAAGCCCGACAAGCCCGACAAGCCCGACAAGCCCGACAAGC
>CAYFWA010000509.1:0-2608 GCA_964346625.1 uncultured Myxococcales bacterium | reverse complement strand
AAGCCCGACAAGCCCGACAAGCCCGACAAGCCCGACAAGCCCGACAAGCCCGACAGATCGGGTTGGTGGACGCTCGCAAGGGGATGGCTGTCGCGATCCGCGCGCTGTGGTATCAATCGGGGGCACGGATTGCCGCGGGAAGACCCTCACGGTCTCACCGCCTCACGGTCTCACCGCCTCACGGTCTCACCGCCTCACCGCCTCACGGTCTCACCGCCTCACCGCCCCGCGAGCACCTCACGGGCGCTTGTAGGCGAGGTACACCTCTCTCACCAACACGATCACGGCGCCGACCAGGATGACGCTCCCCGGCACCGTCGCGTCATCGCCGTGGATGGGGTTGATGCTCTCCGCCACCTCGCCGAGGCCGATGGCCGTGGCCCCGGCCACCAACCCGAGCCCGGCCACGAGCTGTCTCACCTGTGCGTTGTTCATGGTCGATACCTCACAGCATCCGAGCTCGAGGGTCGCGTGGCGGGATCCCGGTGTCAAGAAAGGGCATTTCCCTTGCTATTAAGCGGGCCGTCGGCGAGGCGACCCGGCGTGTCGTCCCTCATGTACTGGCGAATCGGCGCGGCGATATCGCGCCCGCTCGCCGGGGGGCCAGGGGGCCGGATCGGCGCTGGACTTCGGGTTCGGTGGAGCATAAGTTGTTCGCGCAGGTGAACACCGAGGAAACGAGCCATGATCGAAGACAGCAAGCGAACCGATGCGGCAGGCGCGAAGGGACCGGGCGCTGAAGCGGAGCCGGGAGCGGGAGCGGGAGCGGGGGCGAGAGCGGGAGCGGGAGCGGGAGCGGAGGCAGGAACGGGAGCCGGAGCGGGGGAGGGAGAGCGGGACGACGCGCCCCAGAACTTCATCCGGGACATCATCGTGGACGACCTGGCCTCCGGGCGTCACGACCGGGTACACACCCGGTTCCCGCCCGAGCCCAACGGGTACCTGCACATCGGCCACGCCAAGGCCATCGTGCTGAGCTTCGAGCTCGCCCGGGAGTTCGACGGGCTGTGTAATCTCCGGTTCGACGACACGAACCCCACCGCCGAGGAGGTGGAGTACGTGGAGTCCATCAAGGAGGACGTGCGCTGGCTGGGCTACGACTGGGAGGACCGGGAGTACTACGCCTCGGACTACTTCGAGAAGCTCTACGAGATGGCCCTCGATCTGATCCGGGAGGGCAAGGCCTACGTGGACAGCCTCACGCCGGATCAGATTCGCGAGTACCGCGGGGACTACAACCGCCCCGGCCGCGAGAGCCCCTACCGGGATCGCCCGGTGGAGGAGAACCTGTCGCTGCTGGAGCAGATGCGCCGCGGCGAGCTCAAAGAGGGTGAGGCGGTGCTGCGGGCCCGGATCGACATGCAGGCGCCCAACATGAACCTGCGGGATCCCCTCATGTACCGGATCCGGCACGAGTCGCATCACCGCACCGGGGACACCTGGTGCATCTACCCGATGTACGACTGGGCCCACGGCCAGTCCGACGCCATCGAGCACATCACGCATTCGCTGTGTACCCTGGAGTTTCAGAACCATCGGCCCCTGTACGACTGGTTCTTGGACAACCTGGATCTGGAGAAACACGATCTGGCCCGCTCCCGCCAGTACGAGTTCGCCCGGCTGAACCTGAGCTACACGGTGCTCTCCAAGCGGCGGCTCTTGCACCTGGTGCGCGACGGGCGGGTGGACGGCTGGGACGACCCCCGGATGCCCACGCTGTCGGGGATGCGGCGCCGGGGCGTGCCGCCGGCGGCCATCCGGGCCTTCTGCCAGCGCATCGGCGTGGCCAAGCGCGACGGCGTGGTGGACGTCTCGCTGCTGGAGCATGCCGTCCGGGAGGAGCTCAACCGCACCGCGCCCCGGGTGATGGGGGTGCTCCGGCCGCTGCGCCTGGTCATCGAGAACCTGCCCGCGGGGGAGGTGATCGAGTTCGACGCGCCCCTGTCTCCCGAGGATCCGAGCCTGGGCACGCGGAAGGTGCCCTTTTCCCGGGTGCTGTACGTGGATCGCGACGACTTTCGCGAGGAGGCGCCCCGCAAGTGGTTCCGCCTCGCGCCTGGCAAGGAGGTGCGGCTGCGCTACGCGGCCCTGGTGACCTGCAACGAGGTGATCAAGGATCCGGAGACGGGCGAGGTCACCGAGCTGCGCTGCACCTGGGATCCGGAGTCCAAGGGGGGTAGCTCGCCGGACGGGCGCAAGGTCAAGGGCACCATCCACTGGGTGAGCGCGGACCACGCGGTGGACGCGACGGTGCGGATCTATGATCGGCTCTTCGAGCGGCCCAACCCGCTGGACGTGGCCGAGGGCGAGGACTGGACCGCCTCGCTCAACCCCGAGTCCCTGCAGACCCTCGAGGGCTGCAAGGTGGAGCCCTACCTCGCCACCGTGGGGGCCGACTATCAGTGCCAGTTCGAGCGGCTCGGCTACTTCTGCCTCGACGCCAAGGACGCCGTGCCCGGTGAGCGCCTGGTGTTCAACCGCACCCTTTCCCTGCGGGACTCCTGGGCCCGCATCGAGCGGCAACAGCAGGGCGGGGGGAAAGAGGGTGGGAAGCAGAAGGGGAAGGGAGGCGATGGCGGAGGCAAGGGGAAGCAGAAGGGGAAGGGAG
>CAYFWA010000508.1:0-5557 GCA_964346625.1 uncultured Myxococcales bacterium | reverse complement strand
GAATTGATGGATCGGCGGCCGAATGCCGAAGTTATTCTTGCGCGAGCCCTTAGGGCTCGCGCTTCCCCGTTGCCGCCGCCACCGCCGCGCGCCACCGCCGCGGCGGGGCCAGGACCATCATGTCCGATCCCGCCCTCACCAAGCTCAGCGCCCTGGACATGAACGAGCCCCTTTCGGGCAACGTCCGCCGGCTGTTTCCTCGGCGCAACCTGATCCAGCTCGATCCCTTCGCCCGCCTCGAGGAGCAGTTCATGCGCCCCCCCGCGGGTCTGCCACCCCACGAGCACCGCGGCTTCGAAGGCGTGACCTACGTGCTGGCGGGGGCCCTGCAGCACGGGGACGCCCTCATGAGCGAGCTCACCGCCCCGGCGGGCGGCATCCTGCGCTTCACCGCGGGCCGCGGCCTTTTTCACGGCGAGCGCCCGGCCACGGAGAATCCCCAGGAGCAGACCCGCGTGCTGCAGCTCTGGGTGGCGCTGGCCCGGGCCGACAAGGGCTGCCCCCCCGCCGCCGCGCAGATCCCCCCGGATGAGGTCCCCGAGACCCGCGCCGACGGCGTCACCCGCCGGGTAGTGCTGGGACCAGACGCCCCGCTGTCGCTGCACACCGAGACCGGCTGGCTCGACCTGGCGTTCACCAAGCGCCGGGTGCGACACACCGAGCCCATCCCGGCGGGACACCGGGGCCTGGTGTATCTGCTCGACGGCACCCTCGAAGCCCAGGGAGTCCGCCTCGCGCCGGCCGACGCCCTGCTGTTCGAGCACCTCGACACCCTCGAGCTCCGCCCCCGCAAAGGCGCCCGGGCCGCCTTGATCCACGGCCGCCCCCACGGTGAGCCCATCCGCCCCTGGGGCCTGGTGGTGGACTGAGCAGTCCCGCCGCGCACCACCTGGACACCCGCTCCCCGGCCCATCGGCCGGCGCTGCAGGCGGTGCTCCGTGCCCTGGGGGGCAGCGGCGAGACGCCGCTGCGCCCTTGGCTCGATCCCTACGGCCAACACCGGGACTGCTGGGTGCGCCTGGAGGCGCAGGCCGCCCTCGCCCGGCTGGGCGACGACGCGGCCCTGCGCGAGCTCGTCCGCGAGCTCCGCCTCGCCGCCGACGGCCGCCGCGATCGGCTGGCCCGTTTGCTCGGCCGGCTGCCCCGCCACCGCCTCGCGCCCGCCCTGGCCGACCTGCTGACCCACGCCGATCCCCACGTCCGCCTCGCCGCGGGCGCCGCGCTGCACTACGCCGGCCACCCCCGGAGCCCGGCCCTGCTCGACGCCCTCGCCTCGCCCCGCCCCGCCCTGCGCGCCCGCGCTCGCGCCTACCTGTCCCAGGACCTCGACCGCAACGCGCGCAAGCACCTGCGCGACCTGCGCGAGGTCACCCGCCACCGCCTCGCCTCCGCCGCTTTGGACCGCGTCCTGCGCGAGCACCCGCCCCGCTCCGCCGCCTTCGGCCAGTTCCAGCCCACCGACGTGGTGCTGTTTTAACCCGGGCGGCGTGCGGTTCTGACCCGGTCGGCGTGCGGTTCTGACCCGGTCGGCGTGCGGTTCTGACCCGGTCGGCGTGCGGTTCTGACCCGGTCGGTGTCCAAAGGTTCAAACCACCCGGCCCCACCCACCTCGTGGCCGCACCCGCCCGCAGACCCGGCGCGACGCGTCCGAAGCTCCCAGGTGAACAAGCGACGCGGCGTTCAGCGCTTGGAAGACGCTTTGGACTATGCTGCTGGGTGCCGGCGAGGGTGTCACCTCGGCGGCTCCCAGGGTCCCAGGGTCCCAGGGTTGAAACATTGACTCGGGCGAGCGGTCCTAAGAGAATTGCAGTTTCAGGATTCGAATTGTCCCTGAACATCCGATTTCGGTGAGGAGGAGTCATGTCCATTTCGAAAGACTGCATCCGGGTACGTCTACCCGCCGCGCTGCTGGCGTTGTGGCTCCCAGCGGCGTTCGGCCTGCTCGTCGGCTGCGGAGACGACGATCCGCCGCGGGGCGCGGAGGGGGGAGCTTGCTACGCGGACGGTACCTGCGACCTCGGGCTCACCTGCATGTCTTTGACCTGCGTGGACGCCGGCCCCTGCACCCCCGACGAGACCGGCGCTTGTAGCTGTCCGGGGGGCGGCGCGGGGACCCGCACCTGCGACGCCGACGGCGAGTGGGGACCCTGTGGCTGCAGCGAGGACTGCGGCGACGGGACCTGCGATCCGGCCACCGAGGATGGGCTGTCGTGCCCCCAGGACTGCCCCTGCGGCGACGGGGTCGTGGACGACGGCGAGGAATGCGACGACGGCAATCAAGAGGACGGGGATGGCTGCAGCGCCCAGTGCGAGGAGGAGATCTGTGGCAACGGGGAGCTCGAGGGCGGAGAGGTCTGCGATGGGGAGATCGAGGCGGGGCTGAACTGCGCGGACTACGGCTACGACGGCGGAGAGCTGGGCTGCCGGTCTGACTGCGGGCCCGACCTCACTGGCTGCTACACCTGCGGCAACGGGACCTGCGAAGCGGCCGAGAGCCCGTCCACCTGCCCCGCCGACTGCCCGGCGTTGCAGGCCGTCGATGTCCTGTTCGTGGTGGACAACTCCGGCTCCATGACCGAGGAGCAGGCCCAGCTCCAAGCCGACATCTCGACCTTCATCGATGAGTTGCAAGACCCGGTGAACGGCCTGCCCGATCTGCACGTGGGCGTGACCTCCACCGACCTCGGCACGGGCATGTTCCAGATCACCTACTGCGAGGATGTGGGGGGCGACCAGGGCAACCTGCTCACGGGGAGCTGCGCCAACCCCACCGGGGCCCCCTATCTGCTCGACGTCGCGCCCCAGGGCTGCAACATCACCCGCGACGCCGGCGGGACCTGCACGGCGGACGATTGCGCGCAGCAGCACTGCCCCGAGGGTACGCTCACCGCCGACGCCACCACCGGCTGTCCCCGCTGCCGCAATTACGCCGGCGTGGATCTGCAGGAGGCCTTCAACTGCGTCGCCGCGCTGGGGACCCTGGGCTGCGGCTTCGAGCAGCCGCTGGAGGCCATGCACGAGGCGCTGGATAACAACACCGCAAACGCCGGCTTCCTGCGCGACGAGTCCATCCTGGCCGTGATGTTCCTCACCGACGAGGACGACTGCTCCGCTGCGAACCCGCAGATCTTCGACAACAGCCAGACCAGCATCGACTCCACGCTGGGGCCGCTCACCAGCTACCGGTGCTTCGAGTTCGGCGTCACCTGCGACGTCAACGACCGGACGCATGAGGGGGAGCGACACAACTGCACCCCCCGCTCCGACGCCGACGCCCTGCTGCATCCCATCGATCGGTACACCATACTGCTCGGCCGCCTGCGGGACCCCGGGCGGGTGGTGGTCTCCGCCATCGCCGGACCGGTGCAGGGCGACACCGTGACCATCGGGCGCGACACGTACAGCCAACCCGAGCTCCAGTACTCCTGCACCAGCGAACAGGGCGGCGGCGGCGCCGTCCCCGGCGTGCGGCTCAAGGCCTTCGTCGACGCCGTGATGCCGCCCGCCGAGATGGCGGACGCCTATGGCTCCATCTGCGACGGGACCTACGCCATCGACCTCGGCGCCTTCGCGGGCGCCATCCGCGCCCGGATGCAATAGGGCTCTCGAGACATCGTCTGTCGGTTGATGCGGGACTTGCCTCAGACCTTCCGGTCGAAAGATACTCAGGGGATGACGTTCTTTTCGTGGCTACCCAGGTTTCTGCTGCTCACCGTGATGGGAACGGGGATGGGGATGGGGGCAGGAGCGGTGGCGGGGGCGGGCTGCGATCCCGTGGGGCCCGGCAAGGATCCGCCGCAGTGTGAGGAGGGGGAGCAGCGCTGCGAGGACACGACGCTGCTTCGGTGCGAGCAGGGGCGCTGGGCCGAGCTGCAGCAGTGCGGGGGCTCCACGCCCTGGTGCTCGCCGGCGCTCGGGTGCTACACCTGCCAGGCCGGCGAGACGTTCTGCGACGGCGACGCGGTGCACCAGTGTGGGGCGGACGGCACACCGGGGCCGGTGGTCCAGGACTGCACCGCCGAGCCCCACGGGTTTTGCGCCGGAGCCCGGTGCACCACGCCCTGCGAGCAGGCCGCTCGCTCCCGGTCGTACCTGGGCTGCGACTACTGGCCCACGCCGGTGATCAACTACTGGCTGAACCTCATCTTTGCCATGAACTTCGGCGTGGTGGTGCACAACCCGGCGGACACGCCGGCCCACGTGGAGATCACCCGCGGGGATCAGCAGTGGCAGGGGCAGGTGGGAGCGCACGAAAACCGCGTGTTCACCCTGCCCATCGACACGGGGCTGCTGCACCCCACCGAGTTCCGCAGCCTGCAGCAACCGAACGGCGCCTACCACCTGGTCTCGGACCTGCCCGTGGCGGCCTACCAGCTCAACCCGCTGGACTACGATCTGTCCTCCAGCGAATACAACGCCTACTCCTACACCAACGACGCGGCGCTGCTTCTGCCGTCCCACGTGCTCACCGGGGACTACCTGGTGATGGCGCGGGCCACCTCCGGCGTGGACGATGACGGCTACGGCCTGGTGCTCAGCCCGGGATTCGTCACCGTGGTGGCCACCACCGATGACACCCAGGTGCGGGTGCGCTCGTCGGCGCACGTGCAGGCCGGCTTCACCGCCACTGGGCCCATCGCGGCCATGCCCCCGGGGGGCGTCAGCGACTTCAGCTTGCAAGCGGGGGACGCCCTGCAGCTCCTGAGCGGCGTGCCGGACCCGCCGGAGTGCGTGGGCGGCACCCGCGTCACCGACGAGTGCAATGGCTGGGAGGGCTATGACACCTGCGTGTACTGCGACCAGGGCTCGGCCTACGATCTCACGGGCACCCGCATCGAGGCCAGCGCCCCGGTGGCGGTGTTCGCCGGGCACACCTGCGCCTTCGTCCCCTTCGACACCTGGGCCTGCGACCACCTGGAGGAGCAGCTCTTTCCTCTGCAGACCTGGGGCCAGTCCTTCGTGGTGGGGGTCACCGAGCCCCAGAGCCCGGCCGGCCCCGAGCCCAACGTGGTGCGGATCCTGTCGGGGGCGGATGACAACACGGTCACCCTCTCGCCGCCTCCCCCCGGCCAGGACGCCACCACGCTGCTGCAGGAAGGGGGCTGGCTGGAGCTCGAGATCCACGAGCCCCTCCAAGTCACCGGCAGCGGCCCGCTGATGGTGGGGCAATTCCTGGTGGGCCAGAACTACAACACGCCGGCGCTGGATCTCGACGGCGACCCCGCCTTCGCCCTCGGGGTGCCCCTGGCTCAGTACCGCACCGAGTACGCCTTCCTCGCCCCCCGCACCTTTCCAAACAACTACGTGAACATCACCAAGCCCGTGGGGGAGCAGAGCCCCGTGGTGTGGCTCGACGGCGAGCCCATCCCCGAAGCGGCCTTCGGCGCTCCGGTGGGTAGCTCGGGCTACGGGGTGGCGCGAGTGCCCATCGACGGCACCTTCCATCGCGTGGAGTCCGAGGCGCCGGTGGGGATCCTCGTCTACGGCTTTGCCCGCTACACCAGCTACCTCTATCCAGGCGGCTTGGACCTCGAGCGGATCAACCCGGTGGAGTAGT
>CAYFWA010000507.1:0-5563 GCA_964346625.1 uncultured Myxococcales bacterium | reverse complement strand
CAGCCGGGATGGATCGGCGTCCCGAGTGCAGAGTTTGTTTTGACCCGCTCCCTTACTGCCTGAAAATAAATAAGAAAAGGTCCTTGCGGCCAGGAAAGCATGAATCGGGCTTGTCCCCGCTGCCTTCGCGGCTTAAAGTCGGTCCGAGCAGACACGACGTACCCTGAGCGTCCACAGTACGATGGCAAAGCTGATTCTCGTTTCTAGCGAGCCGAACCAGGAGTTCGAGCTGGGGGCCATCAACACGATTGGCCGGCACCCCAACAACTCCATCCAGGTGCTGGATCGCATCATCTCCAAGGAGCACTCCCAGGTCTTCAAGGCACCGGACGGCAACTACGTCCTGCGCGACCTCGGGAGCCTCAACGGCACCTACATGAACGGGGTGCGGATCATGGAGCGGGTGCTCCAGGAGGGTGACGAGTTCACGCTGGGCTCCACCCGGATGGTGTTCACGCGCCAGGAGGAGGTGGCGGACAAGAGCGAAGAGCGCGTCACCATCTCCCCCGAGATGCTCGAGAGCCACATCCGGCAGAAGATCGATGTGCTCTCCAGCCGGGAGTTCCTCCCCGAAAAGGACATCTACGACGTCAACATCCTGCGTCGGGACTACGAGAAGCTCCGGGTCGCCCATGAGGTGGGGACCGCGCTGTCCCTCGAGGTGAAGCTCGACAACCTGCTCGACCGGATCATGGACAAGGCCTTCGAGCTGCTGCCCGCCGACCGCGGCGTCATCATGCTGATGAACCCGGAGTCCCAGGAGCTCGAGAGCCAGGTGGTCAAGCGGCGGGATGAGACCAAGAACCCCGACGAAGAGATCGTCCTGTCGCGCACCATCGTCAACCAGGTGGTGCAGACCAAGAACGCCGTGCTCTCCTCGGACGCGGCCATCGACAGCCGGTTCTCCGGTGCGCACTCCATCATCATGCAGGGCATCCGTTCCACCATGAGCGTGCCGCTGCTGTTTCGGGACGAGCTGCTGGGGTTGATGTATCTCGACTCCCAGATCGCCACCAACGCCTTTACCGAAAAGGACCTCCAGATCTTCACGGGTATCGCCAATCAGGCGGCGGCTTCCATCAAGAACGCTCGTCTGGCCCAGAACATCGAGGACGAGGCGGCGACACGGGCTCGCTTCGAGCGGCTGCTTTCGCCGAACCTGGTGGATCAGGTGGTGGCCGGCAAGCTGCAGATGGAGCGTGGGGGTGAGCTGCGTCGGGTGACGGTGCTTTTCTCCGATATTCGGGGGTTCACCTCCATGAGCGAGAAGATGGAGGCTCCGGAAGTGGTCTCCATGCTCAACGAGTACTTCGAGGAGATGGTGGACGTGCTGTTCCGGCACGAAGGCACCCTCGACAAGTACGTGGGCGACGAGATCATGGCGCTGTTCGGCGCACCCATCCTACGGCCCGAGGACCCGGCCAACGCCGTGAATTGCGCCGTGGAGATGCAAAAGCGGCTACGCGAGTTCAATCGCCTGCGCGAGGTACGCCAGGAGTCGCCCATCCAGATCGGCATCGGCATCAACACCGGCGAGGCCGTCTTCGGGGCCCTGGGCTCATCCAAGACGATGCAGTACACCGTGGTGGGCGACACGGTAAACGTTGCCTCGCGGCTCTGTTCTCTGGCCCAGGCCGGTGAGATCATCGTCTCGGAAGACACCTACAACGCGCTGGGCGACAAGTTCGAGACGGTGGAGCTTCCCCGCGCCCGGGTCAAGGGCAAGAGCGGGGAGCTGCGGGTCTGGAACGTGGTGGGACACGCCAGCGCGCAACCCGAGCTCACCAAGCCCGTGCAAGCGGCGACGCCGCCCGAGGGCCAGGGCGCGCCGGCTGTTGGCACGCCGCCAGAGGACCAGGGCGTGCCGGCTGTTGGCACGCCGCCCGAGGACCAGGGTGCGCCCGCCCCTGGCACGCCGCCCCCCGCGAGCGCGCCGCCGCCGGCGGCGCCGCCCCCCGGCGAGCCCCCCCAAGGCGGAGATTCGAGCTCCTGATCTGGTTTGGGCCCCGCTTCCCCCCTCGCTCTGCGCTCTTTCTGCGACGTTCCCCAGCCTACGCTTCTTTGATTTCGGGCCTGTGGGCTCGACCTTCGGGCTTCTGCTTTCGGGGCGTGGCTTGTCGATCCGCTCGACCCTTCGGGGGTTTGCAGCCTCGGAGGGATGGGTCATATTGTCTCTGCCGACAGCCTCCCCGGGCCAACACCGGGGTGAATCGACAGTGAGGATGCCATGCGAATGCAGTACGATCTTCCCCTTTGGCGACCGCCCTCCGAGGCGCGTTCGCTGATTCTCCAGGTGACCCTGGGGTGCTCGCATAACCAGTGCAGCTTCTGCCACATGTACGTGGGCAAGCGCTTCCGGGTTCGGCCCTGGGAGGAGGTGGCCGCCGACATCGACCACGCCGCCGAGGTGTGGCCCGACGCTCGGCGGGTGTTCCTGGCGGACGGGGACCCCCTGGCGGTGGGCGCACCGCGCCTGGAGCAGATCAACGAGGCCCTGTACGCGAAGCTTCCCCGGCTGGAGCGGGTGTCCACCTACGCCACCCCCCAGAACCTGCTGCGCAAGGCGCCCGATCAGCTCGCACGGATTCGCGAAAGCGGCCTTTCGCTGCTGTATTTCGGGGTGGAGTCCGGCGATCCCGAGATCCTCGAAGAGGTTCACAAGGGAGCCACCGCCGACGAGATCGTCGAGGCCGCCCAGCGGGCACACGACGCAGGGTTCGCGCTCTCGTGCACGGTGCTGCTCGGCCTGGCCGGGCGGGAGCGCAGCGAGCGACACGCCCGGGCCACGGGTAGGCTGCTATCCCGGATCGATCCGGCCTACGCCTCGGCCCTGTCCATCATGGTCCCCGACGAACAGGAGTATCGGGACTATCCCCTGCGCGGCGTGGAAAAGGACTCCCCGTGGCTCGAGATGACGCCGCTGGAGCTGGTGCGTGAGCTCGGTTGGCTGGTGGAGGAGCTGGACTGCAGCGACACCACCTTCCGCTCCAACCACGCCAGCAACTACCTGCCCATCGGCGGGCACTTGCCCGAGGACAAGCCCACCATGCTGCGCCTCATCCAGACCGTGCTGTCCGAAGGGCGCCAGGACGCCCTGCGGCCGGAGTGGATGCGGGGACTGTAGCCGGCTGTAGCCGGCTGTAGCCGCGGAGGGACCCCGCCCGCTCAGTTTCCAGGATTCATGCCCGGTCCGCCCCCGGGTCCGCCGCCGCGGCGTCCACCGGTGCCGGCGCAGAATTCCTCCACCGTGAGGTCGCCGCTCTGGTCTGTATCGCGCTGCTCGAACACCGCTTCGGGGTTGGCGCGGTGATGGCGCACGGAGAGGAACTCCTTGCGGGTGACCTTCCCATCCTGGTTCTTGTCCAGCGCCTTGAAGTTCTTGGGACACTGCCGTCCCATGCCCCTGCCGGGACCCATGCCCCTACCCATGCCCCTGCCGGGACCCATGCCCCTGCCGGGACCCATGCCCCTACCCATGCCGGGACCCATGCCCCTACCCATGCCGGGACCCATGCCGCGTCCGCCGCCGGCGCCCGCGCAGAGCTCCTGGAGCGTGAGATCCCCGCTGTCGTCTGCGTCCCGTTGCTCGAACACCGCCTCGGGGTTGGCGCGGTGATGGCGCACGGAGAGGAACTCCTTGCGGGTGACCTTGCCGTCCTGGTCCTTGTCTAGGGCGTCGAAGTTGGCCTTGCAACCGCGTCCCACTCCCCCGCGTCCCATGCCCGCGCTTGCGCTTGGGCCGGGAGTGGATGCCGGGGACTGTTTGGCGGTGGACTCCTTGGTCTTGGTCCCCTCCCCGTTGCAACCCCAGAGCCCCAGCCCGCCCACCAGCCAGGCCAGCAGCAATACTTTCGTGGTTTGTTTTGGCGTCTTCGCACATCCGGCTCTCATGTTCGTACCTCCGTTGCCGATGGACCCGCGCGACCGCTGCGCCGCCTCTTATCGGTAATGAGCCATGCGCCTCAGCAGGCTCGCACCACCGTGCTGGACCCGCAAGCGGGGCTTCGCGGCGGTACGGCGCTCACGTCCCGTGAAACCAATCCGGTCGATCGAGAGTTCGTAGTGGTTCATTTTGCACACGGATTTGACGAACGCCAGGTAAATTCTGTACACGGATTTGGCGAACGCCAGGGGGATCTCCGTCACAGGGGGGGATTGGGGGAGGTGTGGGGCCGCGATTGGTTCTCCTCACGAGATCTCGACGTTGATTCGGTCTGGCAGGTGGTGGAGCGTTACCGCTCCCGCCGGGAAACCGTGCGACTGCAGGACCAGCTCCAGCAGGCCATGAAGATGGAGGCCGTGGGCCGCCTGGCTGGCGGCGTGGCCCACGACTTCAACAACCTGCTGATGACCGACGTGGTGATGCCGGGCATGAATGGGCGCGAGCTCGCCGAGCGCCTCCAGCGGCGTGACCCCCGGATGCGGGTCCTGTACACCTCCGGCTATACGGAAAACACCATCGCTCACCACGGGGTGCTCGAGCAGGGCCTGCAGTTCATCGGCGAGCCCTACACCCCCCAGGCCCTGGTCCGGAAGTTGCGCGAGGTCCTGGACGGGTAGCGAAAAGCCCGCCGACCGGCTAAGGTTGGTTGAAGTCGGGTGGACCAGACAAACTGGCTACCCACACGAGAACCGAATCCTCTACGGTCGCCGCGCCGCGAGCCCGACTCCGCGTCACCACGCGACGATCCAGAACACCGAGCTCCGAGCCCCATGACCGACCAGCAGCACCCTGACCCACAACCCACGGAACCCCAGAGCAAGGGACAACAAACCAAGAACCTCACCAGCCGCGAGACGGCCTGGTTTCAGCTCATCTCCGCCGCCGGGAGCCTCCTGGACGGCTTCGAATCCGGCGAGGTCACCGAGAAGAACCGGGCCGCCGTCTGGGTGTTGCGCGAGGCGGTGGAGCGCGTCATCGAGGTGGAGGGGATGCGCGAGCGCCCCGACACGGGAGACTACGAGGTGATCGTGGAACGCCGGGGCGACCGGGATTGAGCCGCGGCGCGTCGAACGGGCCGTGCCGTGCAGTGCCCGCCAGGTTCTACTGGCACATGCCGGTCTGGCAGCGCTGACCGCCACCGCACGGTAGCCGCTCACAGTCCAGATCTGCGCAGTCCGTGAGCCCGTCCAGCGTTGGGCGAGTAGGCTCGTCGGAGGCCTTGCCCCCCAACATCGCGGGCCTGTCTGTGGGCTCCGTCTCGTCAGATCCAAGCCGGTCCCCCTTCTCAGACTCGAGCTTCGCCCTTCTATCTGCTGCAATCGGCCGAAATCGCGCCTGGCTGCGTTGCTCCGGCGATCTCTGTCTCGACGTACCGCAAGTACGCCTTCGACAGACCCGTGGGTTCAGCATCAAGAAGGGGGGTCGGTTCGTCTATCGCTACAGCCAGTGGAAAAACAAGCGGCCCGTGGAGCGAGCCATTTGCGCTGTGGCCGCAGCCGCGCGCCCCGCGGGGCCCCCGCCCCTCGCGACGGCCCCCGCGCGCCTCGCCGAGGGCCAAACGCCGGCGCCAGGGCACAATATCGCTCAAGTGCGCAAAATCTCGGCACACCTCGGCCTCGG
>CAYFWA010000506.1:4691-5574 GCA_964346625.1 uncultured Myxococcales bacterium | reverse complement strand
CAGCCGGGCGCCTCGGCGCCCTGAACTGGACACCTTATTCGTGACCGGGGCCTTATTCTTGCGCGAGCCCTCAAGGTGGTGGTCCGAAGCGCGCCGAGACCGGACGCCGCGGACTGGGGCGCGCGCGCCGGGGGCCGCGCACCAGGCGGCGCAGGCGCCGGAGCTGCCCTCTCGAGAGCCCGATCTGCGCCCGCAAGAAGCGGGACACGGGGCCCAGCCGCCGCAGCACCCGCCGGAGGCTGACCACCGAGGTGTGGCCCACGGTCTGCTTGCTCTCGAGGTAGTCGCGCTCCACCGCCGAACGCGGGGCGCCGGCCAGCCGCTGCAGCAGCGCCAGGACGATGCCGGTGCGATCCCGCCCCACGGAGCAGTGGATCAGCACCGGGAGCTCGGACTCCCGGAGCCTGGCGAGCTGCAAGAGCAGCAGCCGGAGCTGCCGCTCCATGTAGCTCACCACTCGCCGCTTTTCCCGCGAGAGGCCGCGCCGGCGACCGATCTGGTAGATGGTCATCCCCTGGGCGCCCTCGGTCTTCGAAAACGGCAGCGCGACCACGAGCTCGGGCAGACCACAGGGGCCGCGCCGCCACTTCGGCCGCCGCCGGTACCTCAACCGACGCTGAAAGCCGTTGAGCTTGACGATGGTGCGGATCCCAGCAGCCCGCAGTCGCTCGCAGGAGCGAAAGGGCCGATAGCGGGGATCATCTGACCGATACATGCGCCCCGTGGGCAACCCGGACAGCGCGCCCGCGTCCCGGAAGTTCCGCAGCGGCCGCAACCGCCAGCTCGGCCGCCCCCCGCTGGCTCGGGGCCGCTCCCCGCTGACTCGGGGCCGCCCCCCGCTGACTCGGGGCCGCTCCCCGCTGACTCGGGGCCGCTCCTCCGC
>CAYFWA010000506.1:0-4591 GCA_964346625.1 uncultured Myxococcales bacterium | reverse complement strand
GCGCCGGGGTCGCTCCCCGCTGGCTCGGGGCCGCTCCTCCGCGCGCCGGGGTCGCTCCCCGCTGGCTCGGGGCCGCTCCTCCGCGCGCCGGGGTCGCCCCTCCGCGCCCGACGAGATCAGGACGAGGACGCCGGTCAGCAACACCCGCCACCGGTCAGGCACCATGAAGAAGGAACGTCCATGTTCAGGGGGGATGTCCCATCCCCCCGCGGAAGCTCGCCTCCGAGACGACGCGTTCCTTCTTGTTCCAAAGCGAGAAGTAGAAGTACCGGTACGGATCCGGCCGGTACGGATCCGGCCGGTACGGATCCGGCCGGTACGTGCGGTCGCGCAGCGCCCGGGAGAGCTCGAGCAGGTGGCCTCCAGGTCGCGATAAAAGAGCGGCTCTCCGCCCTTGCCCCGCTTGGCCCGGCGGGCCTTGCGAAATGCGGCGAGCAGCGCGCGGAACGAGCACACGTCTTCATAGGCCGGGCCGCGCGCCTCGCTCATCGCTCCCGCTCCCGTTCCCGCTCCCGCTCCGCGGCGCGCTGGCGCTTGATCCACGCGCCGAGCATCCCGCCGGCGGTCGAGAGGCGCACCGCGGCGTCCTCGTACTGGTCGTGGGACAGGAGCCGCAGCTCGTGACAGAGCCGCAGCTCGTGACAGAGCCGCAGCTCGTGACAGAGCCGCAGGAGCACGCGCAGGCGCGCCAGCCGCTCGTCAGCCCGGCCCAGCGTCGTCGCCTTCCGCTTGCGCTGCGCCGCCGTGGTCACGTTCTCCAGGATCCCCAGCGCCAGGTTCTCCACCCGGACCGACAGGCTGCTCCGCAGGCGCTTGGGAAACCGCGCTGTCCGCTCCATCAGCCACCTGGTGGTCTCCATCCACTGCTCGAAGAGCCGGAGGTCCGGCGACGCCAGTCGAGCAGCGCATCGTAGCGCACCCGCTCGATCTCGTCGAGCTCCCCGAGAAGCCGCCGGAACGCCGCGCGCTTCTGGGCCATCGCCCTGGCCTGCCAGAAGGAGCGCGGGCCGGCAGCCGGGCGCGGGTTTGAGATCGGGGTGCGAGTTATCGAATAGTGGTGTTCCGCTCACGGTGTTATTCTGCTGGCAGTGGTCAGCCCTCACTGGAGAGATTAGTCGAACCAGAACGTCGAACAATGAAGCTTGTTTACCATCGTATCGACACCACGGACGGTGCCAAGTCTCCTTTCGAACGGGCCCTTAGTGATGCAGCAGAGTCAGACGGCGCTGTAGACCTCGCGTGCCCGTATTTGGACGTTGACAAGCTGCGCGAGCTGATTCGGCCGACATCGAAGTGGCGGTTGGTGACCGACTTGTCAGAGTGGCTGCGATCAGCGAGAGATAGGTCGCTCGATGTCGTAGATCTGCTTCGTGAGCACATGGATAGCGTTCGGGACTGCCGCAATCTGCATGCCAAGGTCGCCATCGGACCCCGTGGCGCGCTCGTCGGTTCAGCCAACTTCACCGCTTCGGGCCTGGAGCATCGGACAGAAATGGCGGTATGGATCGATGACCCTCGTCTCGTGAAGGAGCTCCGCACCTGGTACACGTTGCTCTGGGATCACTCTGAACCAGTGGAAACGATGCTCGAGACGGTATCGCGACAGTCGGAGCAGTTGTCATCACTGGAGCACAACCGTCCCGCAGTGGCGATGTCCTGAAAATCAACCCCGATGGGGACTCCAGGCGGAGAGACCGGTCACTTGTAGCGGACCCCCGTGGGGGCGGCCTGGCGCTTGAGCGTGCGCACGGCGGAGTCGGAGAAGGAGATTGAGGGGCGCCGTTTTGCGGCCCGGCGGGCCAGGGTGCGCACCTTGGCCCGCATGCGGGCCGCCGCCGCGCCGCGCAGGCGCCCGGATCGGACGGCCGCTTCGTAGCGAGCGCGGGCCCGCTTGGCAGCGGCGGTGGCCCGGGCGGCTCGACGCTTGGACTTCTGAGCTTCGCGGCGGATGTAGGCGGCGCGCATCTTCGACAGCTTGACGATTTTCCGCTGGATGGTCCTGCGCTTGGCCCACAGGCTCCCCAAATGGCGACGACGGTCGGCGGGCTTCATGCGCTGCATCGCGAGCGGAAGGTGGCCGACCTTCACCGCACGCGCCGCCTGGGGGTTGCGGGCGTGGAGGCTGACCAGGTCCTTGCGGACGCCGTCCATGCCGGCGACCCCCAGCTTCGCCCGCACCGCCGCCCGCGTGGCGGCCACCTCGCCGGTGACTCGGCGGGTGGCGCGCGCCTGCCGCGCCTTCGCGGAATCACGGGTCCTCGCCGGGCCGTAAAACGCGTAGGTGCGATCGAGCTCGCGGGAGAGCTTGGAGAGCCTCCGATCGTAGGGAGTGCGGGTGGCCACCATGCCCCCCGACTGCTGCACGCTGATGTATTTCCCTCCCGCCAGCCGGGCGATGGCGCCCCAGATCCGTGCTGTGCTCCCCATGTTACCGCAGCGCACCGTGTTGATGATGATGCCGCGGGAGCGGGCCACCCCCGCGGTCACCGTGTACTTCACGTCGTCGGTGTAGCTCATCTTCGGCGGCGCATCGCCCACCAGGAAGATGACCTTCAAGGTGTTTCGGCTGCGGGACCACTGCATTTGATGTACGGCCTCGTACAGAGCGCGGTTGACGTGCTCGGGCGTGTCACCGCCACCGCCGGCCCGGAAGGTCATCAGATGGGTGTAGAGCTGATCGAGGTTGGTCGAGAGCGCGTAGCGCTTGATCACATAGCGGTCGCCCTTGTCCCGGTACCCGATGAGGCCCACGCGAATAATCGGGGTGGGGGCCCCATCCGCGAGCTGGTTGATGATGGACCAGATCTTCTGCTTGGCACCAGCGATGAGACTGGCCATGGAGCCGGTGGTGTCCAACGCGAAGACCACGTCGATGCGGGGCCGTCGCGTGGCGTGTGCCGGCGGCGAGCTCGCCACCGCCAGCTTGGTCCGGGCGGTGGCCCGCGGTACCGGGCCAATCCAGCAAAGGATCGCCGCGAAAGGAAGCATGATCGCAATGATGTGGCGTCGTTTCATGGATGGTACCTCTCGGCAGGGGGATGTCTCGCGTTGGGCTCAGCCACTTGAAACGCAACCGATGCGCAAAGGTTCTTTTTTGTGAACGGGCCGGAGCGCGCCCCTGCGGGGCGCCAGGCCCTGCCTCGGCGCCGGCCACGACCTCACGGTGATCGGTCGTGGCCCCCCTGAAGGCCGTTCATGGTGTGGAACCCTCTCCGAGCGGCCGTAGCCGACCGGGGAGTCGCGTGGAATGGAGTCGTTTGGAAGGTATCTCGAAGAACGCTGCTTCAGCCGTTCCGGCGGCGGGACCGGTAGCCCATCCACCCGAGAAGCAGCAGACACAGCATCGAGGTCACCGGCGCCCCGGAGCCCGGCGTGGAGCAGCCGCAGCCCCCGCCACCGGCCACCTGGAAGCCCGTGCCGGAGTCCTCGTCGCAGAGATCGCCCACGCCGTCCCCATCCTGGTCGGCCTGATCCGGGTTGGCGGTGCTGGGACAGTTGTCACTACCATCGTGCACGGAGTCTCCGTCGCGGTCGCCGTCCAGGTGGTTCGGCACGCCGTCCCCGTCCAGGTCGAGCTCCTCCGGGACGGAGTCGCAGATCCCGTCCGCCGGGGCGGTGTCCACGCAGTCCACATAGTCCGGATCCTCGAAGTCCAGCACACCGTCGTCGTCCTGGTCCCCCACCAGGTCTTCGGGGATCTCCTCGACGTCCGGCACTCCGTCGTTGTCGTCATCGGGATCCACGTCGTCCGCCAGGCCGTCGCCGTCGGTGTCGATGGCCGAGCACATGTTGGCGTTGGTGCAGATCCGGGTGCCCGCGCAGTCCTCGTCCAGCAGACACTCCACGCAGGTGTTGGTGGTAGTGTCGCAGTGGGGCGTCTCCGGAGTGGGAACACACCCCGCGACGTCCACGCAGCCCGGCACGCAGACGTGGTTGCTGCACATCTCACCCACGGGGCAGTGCGCGTGCCCGGTGCACTCGAAGCAGGTGGGCGCCGCGTCCTCGTTCAGGCCGCACACGGGCTGGTCCGCGCCGCAGCCGAAGTGGACACCCGAGGCGTCGGCGGTGGCCTCGCAGGTCACGCACACGTGCTCCGGGGAGTTGGAAGTGTCGCAAACGGGCGTCTCCCCGCCGCAGCCCAGGTCCTCCATTCCGGTGGCGTCGTTCACGCAGCCGGCGCAGAAGGCCTCGGCCCCGCTCCCCACGCACAGCGGAGTCGCGTCGCCACAGCCAAGATCGGTCTCCACGTCGATATCGGTGTCCACGCAGATCCCGCACTCCGAGGGCTCGTAGGCGCACACGTAGGGAGGCTCGACGCTGCAGGTGTCGGAGCACCCGTCCTCTGCCGCGGCGTTCGCGTCGTCGCACTCCTCGACGCCCGCGATGATCCCGTCGCCACAGACCGTACTGCAGCTCACCCCGTCTCCGGTGTACCCGCTGTCGCAGGTGCAGGTGAACGACCCCGCGGTGTTCGCGCACGTCGCGTTCGCGTCGCAGTTGTCCGTCCCCGCCGCGCACTCGTCGATGTCGCTGCAACTCACCCCTTCTCCGGTGTACCCGCTGTCGCAGGTGCAGGTGAACGACCCCACGG
>CAYFWA010000505.1:0-5584 GCA_964346625.1 uncultured Myxococcales bacterium | reverse complement strand
GGTCATCGCTGAGCCCGAGGACAGAGGCGCCCGCAGTCCCGCCGACGAGGTCATCGCTGAGCCCGAGGACAGAGGCGCCCGCAGTCCCGCCGACGAGGTCATCGCTGAGCCCGAGGACAGAGGCGCCCGCAGTCCCGCCGACGAGGTCATCGCTGAGCCCGAGGACAGAGGCGCCCGCAGTCCCGCCGACGAGGTCATCGCTGAGCCCGAGGACAGAGGCGCCCGCAGTCCCGCCGACGAGGTCATCCGAGACCCAGAGGACAGGGGCGCCCGCAGCCCCGCCGACGAGGTCATCCGAGACCCAGAGGACAGAGGCCCGTCGAGCACCGGAGACGAGGTCATCCGAGACCCAGAGGACAGAGGCCCGTCGAGCACCGGAGACGAGGTCATCCGAGACCCAGAGGACGAGGTCATCGCCGATCCGGAGGACGGGCCGCGCCGCGCGCCCTGGGCCCGGCCGGCGACGCGGGCCCGGGGCGCGGCGCGAGGGCCCGCGGCGCCCGGGACGCGGCGGGTGGGGCGCGAGGCGCTCAAGCGCCCCGCGGTGCTGGCGGTGATCGACGAGATCGCCCGCAAGCTCGGCCGGCTGCGCTACGTGCGCAAGACCCTCGCCATCACCGAGTATCTCAAGGAGATCAACCGCGTGATGCACGGGGGGGACCCGGCGGCCTACCGGCTGCCCACCGACCGGCGGGTGATCGCCGCCTACCTGGAGATGGCCGCTGGCCAGGACCGCGAGCGGCTCGAGAAGCTGGTCAACTTCGAGTACTCCAAGGCCAACGTCACCATCATGACCGCCTGGCCCAACACCAAAAGGATGCGCCACATCCTCGACGAGATCCGGGGCTACCTGGCGCGCGACGACGTGAAAAAGCGGCTGGGCCCGGGCCTCGAGGTGGAGGTCACCGGCATGGCGCCCATGCTCGCCCACGTGGCCGACCGCATGGTGGACGGGCAGATCAAGAGCTTCTTTTCCGCTCTGGCGGTGATCTGCCTGATGATGATCCTGGTGCTGTGGTCGGTGCGGGTGGGCCTGCTGGCCATGATCCCCAACGTGCTGCCCATCGTGGTGACCCTGGGCCTGATGGGCTGGCTGGGCATCAACCTCAACGTCACCACGGTGATGATCGCCTCCATCGCCCTGGGCATCGCGGTGGACGACACCATCCACATGCTGGTGCGCATGCGCTACGAGACGCGCCAGGCCGGCGGCGACCACGATCGCGGGGTCAACCGCGCCCTGCACTCGGTGGGGCGCGCGGTGGTGTTCACCTCCTTGGTGCTGTCGGGGGGCTTCGCCATCCTGCTGCTGGCCAGCCTGATCCCGGCGGGCCACTTCGGGATCATGGTGAGCGTCACCATGCTCACGGCCCTGCTGGCCGACGTGGTGCTCACCCCCGCCCTGATCCACTGGGTCAAGCCCTGGACGGCGAGCCGGGATTCGGCCGCGGCCACAGCCGCCGCGACGGCGACGGCGGCGGCTGGGCAGCTCCCGGCCCCGTCTGCAGCCGCGCGGGCGCCGACCGCGGGAGCCGCTGGGCCCACCGAAGCGCAGCCGGCCGGGAATGCGCCGACCGCCCGGGCGGTACAAGGACAGCAGACCGCCGCGGCGGCGCGCGAGGTCCAGGCGGGGACCCGCGGCGCACCGACCGGCCGCGAGGTAGACGCGCCGGCGAGGGCCGGCTCGGACGCCGACCCCGCGACCGGGGACGCGGCCGCGCAGCGGGATCCGGCCGAGGAAGACACCGCGGCGAAGACGGGCCGCGCCCCCGACCGGTAGCGACGAGAGGCGCCACGAGAGTCGTCACGAGAGTCGTCACGAGAGGCGCCACGAGAGGCGCCACGTCAGGATCCAGCGCATGGCCGAGCCCACTCCCCTGCTCCGTGTCTCGGGGCTGACCTTCGCCTTCCCCGGCCAGCCGCCGCTTTTCGACGGGTTGGACCTGGAGGTCCGGCCAGGCGAGACGGTGGCCATCATGGGCGGCAGCGGGGCGGGCAAGTCCACCCTGGCCGAGCGGGTGTTCGACCTGCGCCCGCAGCAGCGCCACGGCGGTGAGATCCAGCTCGACCCGCGTCGGGCGGCGCTGCTTTTGCAGAGCGGGGCGGTGTTCGAGCACCTGAGCGTGGGGGGCAACCTGCGCCTGGTGCTGCGCCGCTTCGGCAAGCCGCGCGACGACGCGGCCATCGCCGCGCGGCTCGCCGAGGTGGGCCTCGACGAACACGACGCCAGCCGCCGGGCCGATACCCTCAGCGGCGGGGAGCAGCGGCGGCTCGCCCTGGCCCGGGCCCTGTGCGCCGACCCGGAGTTTCTGTATTTCGACGAGCCGTCCGCGGGCCTGGATCTGGACAACGTGCTGCGGCAGGGGCGCCTGATCCGAAAGGTGGTGCGCGAGGGCCAAAAGGGGGCGGTGGTGGTGACCCACGACCCCCTGCTGGCGGCCCTGGTGGCCGATCGGGTGGTGCTGCTTGCCGAAGGCCGGCTGGCCCCGCTGCTTTCGTGGCCCGACTCGGCCGACACCCTGGAAC
Source organism: uncultured Myxococcales bacterium (assembly GCA_964346625.1). Lineage (GTDB taxonomy): Bacteria > Myxococcota_A > Polyangia > HGW-17 > JAJRWW01 > CAYFWA01. The sequence goes on along the minus strand of CAYFWA010000505.1, from coordinate 3,058 downwards.
CGGCCGAGGAGAAGCGGCGGACCCGCGCCCTGGAGGAGGCCCTGGTGGGGCGCTTCCTCGCGCGCCGCCGGGCCCCGGCCCCGGCCTCGGCCCCGGGGCGGGCGCGCCGGGCCCTCGCCGCGCTGAGCCCCCTTTCCCTGGGAGACTACGCCCTGAGCGGGCTGCGGGCCCTGGCAGCTTTGCCCGGGGCGCTGCGGCACCCGGGAGATTTCCTGGGCATCGGGTGGCGCGCCCTGCGCATGGCCGGGGTGGGGGGCGTGCCCTTTTTCGCCCTGGTGGGGGCCATCCTGGGGGCCACCTTCATCATGATCCTGCTGGGGGCCTCGATCCTGCCGGCGCGCATCACGCTGGACAAGGTCCAGGCCGTGCCGCTCACCGCCATGGCCGCGCCCCTTTCGGGCTTTCTGTTCGCGGCCCGCTCGGGCAGCGCCGTGGCCTCCTGGCTCGGCGGGATGACCTACTCGCGCCAGGTCGACGCCCTGCAGACCCTGGCCATCGATCCGGACCGTTACCTGCGAGCGCCGGTGTGGCTCGGCATGATTCTGGCCTACGCGCTGTGCACTGCGGTGCTCTTTGGCGCCATGTGGGCCGGAGCCTGGGTGCTTTGTCGCGTGAAGTTGGGCCTGCCCGATCCCACCCCCTACCTGCAACCCTTTGGCAACGCCCAGATCACCACCCAGGCCCTGCTGAAGCTGCCGCTGTATGCCCTGGTCACCGCCACGGTGACCACCCGGCTCGGGCTTTTGCCCAAGCCCACCAGCGAGGCGGTGGCCCGCTCCATCACGCGGGTGATCATCGTCTCCACGGTGGTGGTGGCCCTCACCGAGCTGATGTTCGCGGCGCTGCTGGTGGTGGGGGGCGGGCCATGAAGGCCAAGATGATGCTTCCGGACCCAACCCGGGCGCCGCGGTGGGTGGACCGCCGCGCGCCGCGCGGCGGGCGGGCCCGGCGGCAGGGACCGGGCCCCCGGAGGGCGCGGTGAGGGCGCGGTGACATTGGATCTGCGAAACGCCTCGGGGGCCCAGCGGCTCGGCGCGTCGGTGCTCGTGCTGGGCCTGTGGGCCCTGGTGGGCTGGGCCGTCTGGGAGCTCGTCTGGCCCGGGCCGCCAGTGGCGCTCCGGCTGTCCACGCCGCCGCGCGAGCAGGTGCTCACCCCCGATGCCCCGCTGACCATCAGCGGTCGGGTGCAGCGGGTGCAGCACGTGCGGCGGCTGCGGTGCAACGGCCGGCGGGTCCGGCCCGACCCGGGGGGGGGGTTCCGGGCGGTCATCCCGGGGCCCACCCGCGCCGGGATGTACGTGGTGCGCTGCGAGGGGCAAAACGAGCGGGGCCGGTGGTTTCCTTTTGCCCACGCCCGGCTCGCCGGACGCACGGCTCCCCTCGAGGCGCTCGTGGACGACGCGGTGGTGCTGTCGGCGGGGCTCGACGCCCTGCTCGCGCCCGGGGGCCTGCTGCACCGGCTGCAGCCGGCGACGAGGCGCCTGCTCACCGACGCCGTGCGCCGGGTCGCCCGGTCCATGCCGCCTTTGACCCTGCGCGGGGCGCGCCTGGGCCCGCTGCGCGTGGGGAGCGTGAGCGTGCTCGGGGTGGAGGCCGGCGGCCCACACGAGCTGCGGGTGCGGGTGGGGCTGCGCCAGGTGACGCTGGGCCTGGCGGTGCCCCGCGACTGGCTGCCCGACGACCTGCCCGGACCCCTGACCCACCTGCTGCCGATGCTTTCCGGCCCCAAGCAGATCCCCCTGGGCCAGCAGCTCCCGTTGACGGTGACCTTCCGCTGGCCCCCGGGTCGGGCCCCCGAGGTGGCCCTCGGTCCCCTGGGCACCGACGAGCTGCGCCAGGCCTTGCGGCGCTACCGCTTCGTGGCCGACACCGCCGCGGAGCTGTTCGGGCTCTTTTCCGCCCGCTGGCGCGACCGGCTCGCCGAGCTGATCCGGGCCGCCCACGCACCCCTGCGCGCCCTGGACCAGGCCTACCGGCAGGTCCAGGCGCGCCTCGGGCGCCTGGCGGCGCTGCTGCCGCCGCTGCCCGCCAGCGTCTCGCCCCAGCGCCCCGCCGCGTGCCTGGGCCTGACGCTGTCGCACCTGGCCACCGATCCGCGCACGGCGCGGGTGCGCATCCACCTGAGCGCTCGGGTCCGGGGCTACACCGTGGGCGGCCACCGCTGCGACGACGACACCCGGCTGCAAGCGGTCCCCGCCGCTGCGCGCCGGACCGTGCGCCTGGTGCAGGGCCCACCCCGACCGGGCCCACCGCAGCCGGGCCCACCGCAGCCGGGCCCACCGCAGCCGGGCCCACCGCAGCCGCGGCGCCGCCCGCGGCCGGGCCCGCCGCGGACCCGGGCGACGCCGCGCCCCGGCTCCGGGGCGCGCGCGGCACCGGCGCCGGCGGCGCGCGCCGAGGCCGAGCTGTGGATCGCCCACGATCTGATCAACGCCTACCTGGCCACGCTGTGGGCGGCCGGCACCCTGGCGCGGGTGCCCGTCAAGCTCCCGGAGCTGGCCGAAGGGGGCTTCGACATCCGGGCCCTGCGCTACGGCCTACCGCCGGTGCTGACCACCACCGCGCAAGGAGACCTGCGGCTGGAGGTCCCCGAGCTGGGGGTGGATCTGGGCACCGCCGGCGAGCCGCGGCGGCTGCTGTCGGTGCACCTGCGGCTGCCGCTGTCGGTGCGCACGCCGCGCCCGGGGCGGCTGCGGCTGGCCGCGCGACGCCGCGCCCCGCCGCGGATCTGGGTCCGCTGCGAGCGCGAGGCGGGCCGGGCCTGCGCTGCCCAGTCGCGCCGCCTGCAGGACCTGGTGGACCTGGCCACCGAGCTGGCCTTCCGGCCGGAGCTGGCCATCCCCGAGCTGGCGGTAAAGGCGGCGCTGCCCACGATGCGGGCCGCCGGCGTGACGGTGGAGGTGACCGCCGTGCGCCCGGTGCCCCGGGGCCTGCACGTCCGGCTCGGTTTGCGGCGTTGACCGCGGCCGTCCCCCCCGGTACCGTCGGATACCGACCTGCAAGACCGTCGGATACCGACCTGCAAGACCGTCGGATACCGACCTGCAAGACCGTCGGA
>CAYFWA010000504.1:0-5586 GCA_964346625.1 uncultured Myxococcales bacterium | reverse complement strand
GCTCCGCGGCGGCCTCTTCCTCTGCGGCGGGGGCCGCCGGCTTGGCCTCCACCTCCGGCACGGCCGCCGCGGGTACCGAGGCGGTGGTGGCGCGCTCCGCCTCCTCGAGATACTGCAGCACGTCGGCCTTGGTGAGCCGCCCCCCGGGGCCGCTGGGGGGGATCTTTCCGGCCTCGAGCTGGTGCTCGAGCACCAGGCGCCTCACCGCCGGGGACAGATCCCGGGTGTCGGTGTGGCGGCGCCCGGCCTTGACGCGCATCTGCTCGCGACCCGCCGGGGCGTCGAGGCGCCGCTCCCCGCCGCGCTGGGCCGCAGAGGCCGGGGCCGAGGGACCGAAGCCGGGCACCCCCCGGGGCGCCTGGGGGGAAGGCTGCGGCGGTGGATCCGGCGAGGGGGGCGGCGCCGTCTGGGACGTTGCCTCTTCGCGCGGCGGCTTTCGCTCCTCGCCGGCGCGGGGGGGGCGCTCCCCGGTGTCGGTCGAAGCCTGGGCCTCCGCCGCGGAATCCGAGGGCTCGGCGGCCGCCTGCGTGTCGGCTTCGGCGCGGTCCCCGTCGCCCTGTTTTTTTTCCTTGGCGTCGGTGTCGATGGTGCCCACCCGCTGGCCCACCTGTACGGTCTGGCCGGCGGCGACCTCCACGGTCACCCGCCCCGCCACGGGGGAGGGCACCTCCATGGTGATCTTGTCCGTCTCCAGCTCGAACAGCGGGTCATCGGCCTCCACGGCTCCCCCGTCCTCCGCGAGCCACTGCACCAACAACCCTTCGGTGATGGACTCGCCGACTTCCGGTACCTTCACTTCATGCATGGCTCGCTGAGCTCCTTTTTTCGTCCACTGCTTGCGAGTAGCCACGGTCCGCGGTAACGCCGGTGGCCGCTGGCCCGCACCGCCGGCCCACCCGCTCAGGCCCCGCGCCGCGCGGGCTCGAAGGTTTTTTCCACGATCCGGGCCTGCTGCTCCCGGTGGCGTCGCAGCGAGCCCGTGGCCGGGCTCGCGCTGGGCAGCCGGCCGATGTAGCGCACCGGCCGGTCGTCCCAGATCTCGCGCAGCCGAGGCGCTGCGAAGGACCAGCCGCCCCGGTTCTGGGGCTCCTCCTGGACCCAGCACACCTCGTCGGTGTCACCGTGCGCCTCGGCGATCTCGGAGAGCCACCGCCATGGGAAGGGGTAGAGCTGCTCCAGGCGCACCAGGGCCACGTCTTCGACGTCGTGCTCGACGCGCCAGGCGTCGAGCTCGTAATAGATCTTCCCGCTGCAAAACACCACGCGCCGCGGGGCTCGGGGCGCCCGCGGGTCGGTCAGCACCTCGTGGAAACGCCCGCGGGTCATGTCGTCCACCGGGGAACGCGCGGCCCGGTGCCGCAGCAGGCTCTTGGGCGACATGACGATGAGCGGCCGACGAAAGGGGCGCTTGAGCTGCCGGCGCAGCGCGTGGAAGTACTGCGCCGGCGTGGTCAGGTTGCACACCTGGATGTTGTTTTCCGCCGCCGCGGCCAAAAAGCGCTCCAGGTACGCGTTGGAGTGCTCCGGGCCCTGACCCTCGTAGCCGTGGGGCAAAAGCAGCACGAGCCCGCTGGAGCGGTGCCACTTGGACTCGGAGCTGACGACGAACTGATCCAGGATCACCTGCGCGCCGTTGACGAAGTCGCCGAACTGGGCCTCCCAGAGGTTGAGCATCCGGGGCTCGGCCAGCGAGTAGCCGTACTCGAAGCCCAGCACCGCCGCCTCGGACAGCAGGCTGTTGTAGACGCAAAAGCGCGCCTGCTGCGGGTGCAGGTGGTTGGCCGGGGTGTAGGCCGCGCCCGTCTGCTGGTCGTACCACACCGCGTGGCGGTGCGAGAACGTGCCGCGGGCGCTGTCCTGGCCCGACAGGCGCACGGGGCTCCCTTCCACCAGCAGGCTCCCGATGGCCAGCGCCTCGGCGAACCCCCAGTCCACCGGCTCGCCCTGCTGCACCGCCCGGCGCGTCGCCTCCGCCCGCCGCGCGAGCTTCGAGTTGAGCGAAAAGCCGGGGGGCACCGTGGAGAGCCCCTTGGCGATGCGCTCGAGCCGCTCGCGGCGCACGCCGGTCTCCACGGGCTGATCGCTGTAGGGCTGCTGGTAGCGACGCCACAGCCCGCTTTCGGCTCGCTGCTCGGGTGGCGGCGGCGGGCCGGCCTGCGCGGCCTCGTAGGCCGCCTCCAGCCGCTCGCGCAGCTCGGTCTGCTGTTGCTTGGCCTCGTCCTGGGTCAGATCCCCGGTGCGGATGAGGTGCTCGGTGTACAGCGCGAGGATCGGCTTCCGCGCAGCGATCTGGCGATACATCAGGGGCTGGGTGAAGCCCGGGTCGTCCCCCTCGTTGTGGCCGTGTCGCCGGTAGCACAGCAGGTCCACCACCACGTCCCGGCCGAAGCGCTGCCGGAAGGCCAGGGCCAGCTCCATGACGTAGATCACCGCCTCGGGGTCATCGCCGTTCACGTGGAAGATGGGGGCCTCGATCATCTTCGCCACGTCGGTGGCGTAGACCGACGAGCGCGCCTCCTGGGTGGAGGTGGTGAAGCCGATCTGGTTGTTGACGATGAGGTGCAGCGTCCCGCCGGTGCGGTAGCCCTCGAGCTGGGAGAGGTTGAGGGTCTCGGCCACGATGCCCTGGCCGGCGAAGCCGGCGTCCCCGTGGATGATCAGCGGCAACACCGAGCGTCGCTCCACGGTATCGTCGCGCTGGCGTTGCTTGGCGCGAGCCCGCCCCTCCACCACCGGGCAGACGGCCTCGAGGTGGCTCGGGTTGGCGGTGAGGCTGATGTGGACCGACCGACCCTCGGCGGTGACGTGGGTGGAGCGGTAGCCCTTGTGGTATTTCACGTCCCCATCGCCCCACACCGAGTTGGGCAGGTAGTTGGACTCGAACTCCGAGAAGATCATCCCGTAGGACTTGTCCAGGATATTGGCCAGCACGTTGAGCCGGCCGCGGTGGGTCATGCCCAACACCATCTCCTGGACGCCCCAGTCGGGGCAGCGCTCCATCACGCGATGCAGCGCCGGGATGAGGGTCTCAGCCCCTTCCAAAGAGAAGCGCTTCTGGCCCACGTAGTGGGTGTGGATGAACGTCTCGAACAGGTGCGCATCCACCAACTGTGCCAGGACCTTTCGCTTGAGCTCCCGCCCCAGCTTCGGGGCGTTGCGCACCGGCTCCATCTTGGCCTGCAGCCACGCCCGCACCTGCGGCTGCTGGATGTGCATGTACTCCACCCCCACCGCCCGGCAGTAGGTGTGCAGCAGGATGCCCAGGAGCTCGTCGAGGGTGGCGCGCTCCGGCCCGGCCAGCGTGCCCGTGTCGAACACCTGCTCCAGATCCTGCTCCGACAAGCCGAAGCGACGCAGATCGAGGTCCGGGTGATGAGTCGGCCCCTGACCCAGCGGGTCGGTCTGAGCGATGAGGTGACCCTGCTTGCGGTAGGTGTCGATGAGGTCGTTGACCGCCGACTGCCGATGGGCCGACTCCGCGGCCACGCAGCGGCGGTTGCACGAGGCGAGCTCGAAGCCCTCGAAAAACTCCTGCCAGGACTCGGGCACCGCCTGTGGGTCGTCCTGCCAGCGGCGGTACATGTCATCCACGAGCTCGACGCCAAATGCCTCTTTGGCAGCGGTACGGGGCGGTGGGGGGCTGGATGAAGCGGCCATGAGCACTCGTCTTGTTGCCTGGAGGGCGCCGGTTCGCGAGCTGCCTCAGGCGCACACCGTATGGTTCCCGGAGATCTCCTCGACGCCAGAGGCTAAGTCTCCGGGCCCGCGATGGCAAGCCGCGGCCGCCGATGGGGGCGGAATCACCGGCGGCCCCTACTCGTGCTCAGGTCCCCGGGATCACACCGGGTTGAGACCCGCGCGCGACTCGACCCCCGGGCCGAAGCCGGCTCGGGTCCTGATCGGGAGCCGGGTTCGCTGCGTGGCTTTCACTGCGGCTCGGGGCCACCGGACCACCCGGCCCACCCGCGGATCGGCCGGGAGACGACCTGGCTTCTATCCATTGCGCATGGGTCCGAGGCGCTGTCGCGGCGCTTGCATGTTGCCCACAGCAGCGTCGCGTCAACGAGGCCTCTGGGGGGGCCTTGTCGCGCCGCACTGTGGTAAAGCGGCAAGCGCCGCGCCAGCAGCGGTTGCACCGGCACGCAACCAATGCGCAGCGAATCCACGCCCAGCGGCAACGAGGAGGCCTTCCGGACACCCCGTAGCTTATGGATAGAAGCCGGGAGACGACACCTTCCACTTGCAGCGTTCGCCAACTTACATTACGGTCGGGACGGACGAGGAGAGCGTCCGTATGGCGAAGAACGAAAACACCCGCGTCGCCTCGGCGAAGCGGATGGCGACCCTGGTCGTGCACAGACGGAGCGTGCTCCGGGTGGTGCGAGGGGAAGGTGCGGGCACCCAGCTCCGGCTCAGCGACCGCCTCATCCGAGCGGGCCGCTCGGACGAGGCGGATCTGATCCTCGATGACCCGGCCGCATCGCGCAATCACTTCGAGGTCAAGCCCTGGGGAGGCGGCTTCGTATTGCAGGATCTCGGAAGCACCAACGGCACCGAGGTCAATCGCGTGCCGGTGATGGAGTGCCGGCTCAGCAACGGCGACATCATCTCCGTGGGGGAGACCGACGTGGCCTTCTTCGAGGAGACCCAGGTGGAAGAGACCCGCCGGGAGTAGCGAAAGAGTCATGCGCGTCAAGTTCTGGGGCACCCGCGGCTCGATCCCCACCCCTGGCCGGGCCACCGAGAAGTATGGCGGCAACACCGCCTGTGTGGAGATCTCCCAAGACGGGGATCGGCTGATCCTGGACGCGGGCACCGGCATCCGAGAGCTCGGCCTCCACATGCTGGAGCAGGAGCCGCGGCCCACCTCGATGCTGTTTTCCCACGTCCACTGGGATCACATCCAGGGGTTGCCCTTTTTTACGCCCCTGTTTTCTCCCGCGCACCACTTTTTCATCTTCGCCCCGTCCAAGTTCAAGGGATCGCTGCGCAAGGTGCTCTACAAGCAGATGGAGCCGGACGTGTTCCCGGTGGACTTCGGCAACCTGGCCGCGCGCATCGAGTTCGAGACCCTCGCCGCCCGCGGCACCCCGGCGGGACCGTTCACCATCGACGCCTTCCCCCTGTCGCACCCCGGGGGCGCCTGGGCCTACCGGGTCCGCGGCGCCAGCCAGCAGGTGATTTACGCCACGGACAACGAGCTCGATCCCGAGGCCGACCCCCAGGCCTACGCGGAGCTGGTGGATCAGGTACGCGGCGCGGATCTGCTCATCGCCGACGGGCAGTACACCCTGGCGGAGTACCCCGGCAAGCGCGGCTGGGGGCACGGCGTGCTGGAGTACGTCACCCGTTTGGCCAAGGACGCGGACGTGCAGCGCCTGGCCATCACCCACCACGATCCCATGCGCGACGACAACGCCCTCACCGCGCTGGAGCGCCAGATTCGCAAGGCGCTGCCGGATCGCCAGGTGTTCTTCGCCCGCGACGGGCTGGCCGTAGAGGTCTGACTCGCCTTTCGCCCTTTTTTCCTACTGCGAACGGCCGAAATCGCCCACGACTGCGTGAGCTCGCTTCGCTCGCGGGTCT
>CAYFWA010000503.1:0-5590 GCA_964346625.1 uncultured Myxococcales bacterium | reverse complement strand
GAGACGCCGGAGACGCCGGAGACGCCGGAGACGCCGGAGACGCGGCGCTCCGCCGGGTTGTGGAGCGCGCCCGCCTCGCGATCCGCCGCTCAGGTGAAGTCGGAGGCCTATGGCGAGACGGTGCTCGGCCTGAGAAGCGCTGCGAAACGTGATGAGGTGAGCGAGATTCTGATCACGTACTTCCAGTCCTTCTTTTTCAACGTGGCCTTCTTCGTGGTCCGCAAGCAGCAACTGCAGGGGTACCGAGGAGCCGGCAAACAGCTCCGGGGGGATCGAGTCCCCGGCATCGCGCTTCCCCTGGATCAACGCTCCACCGTACGAGAGGTCATCGCCTCACGAATGCCCTACCAGGGGCCGTTGGGGGTGTCGCCCACCGACGCCGCCTTCACCGTGCAGCTCGGCTACAGTCCGACCCAGGTCGCGTTCACGCCCGTCCAGATCCGGGGCAAGGTCGTCGGGGTGGTGTATGCCGACACGCCGCATCACGAGCTGGATCCCGACGAGCTCGCTGCGCTGTTGGTCGAGGTGGAGGCCGCCTATGAGGCCATCATCCTCACCTCCAAAGGCTGACCACACTCCCCGAATCACCCTGACCCGCATGCCACAGGTGTTAGTTTTTTAACTCCTCGCCCCCATCCTCATTGCGGCCTCCCCCAAACAGGGTGAGTCGCTGATTCTCTCTGTTTATCAGGCAGTTGCGCAATGGGTGCTCATGGCTGCCGGAGCGGGCTGTGCTCCAAGTCGGGCGCGGTGCGCGAAAATCCCCGGTTGCACGACAATTGCATGATGCATGGATTCGGTCTAAGGTCAGTGGATGAGACCGGGGCCTGCACCAGACCCAGCTCCTGCAGGGCCCAGATGAAACGAGGCCAGCCCCACGACCCACTCCGCGGAGGCGAGGGCATTCCGACGCACCGGAAGCGAGATTCATGTCGAACTTGAACGGCTACTCACTCGGCACCGGATTTGGCTCGCTGTGCGTGGGACGCGAGGCCGAGCTGGCGAAGCTCCGGATGCTCTACGAGCGAAGCACGGAGCAAGGGGGGCACTGCGTCGTCATCAGTGGCAACTCCGGGGTGGGTAAATCACGGCTGCTGCAGGAGTACAAGCGTCGGGCTCGACTCGACGGCATCTGCGTGTTGGAGGGACGGTGCCGTTTCGATCGACGCACCTATCAGCCGTTTCTGGAGATCGTGCGGGACGCCACGAGCTACCTCGCGGACCTGGCCCCCTCGCTGTTCCAAGCCTCGCGCTCCATGGAGATCGTCGAGGGGCTCTCGGGCAACACGGATGGCCAGGGAGCCCTGGACAGCGCTGCGGCCGATCTTGGCAACCTGCGCTGTGATCGTTGGGAGGACCGCCGAACCGCCCTCTACGAGTCGGTGGGTGATCTGCTGCTCACCGTCGCGCAGGTCCGCCCCCCCACCGTCATCATTCACGACATCCAGCTCGCCGATGACGACACCTTGGCGCTGCTCGGTCACCTGCTGGCCACCCTCTCCAGCGCGCGGGCCCTCCAAGGGCCTCACGCGGACAACCGCTTCAACGGCCTGTTCACCCTCTCGGAACGCATCAAGGACGAGACCGCCCCGGTTGCCCCGCGGCTCCTGTCGGGGGTCTCGCACACCATGCTCCCTTTGGACGGGCTCGACCGGGCCGGGGTGGAGGCCTTCTTGTCCGCGCCCACCGTGGTGAGCCGCTTCGTCGAGGTCACCGGGGGCAACCCCCGACAGATCGAGGCCTTCCTCGAGCAACGACACGCGGACGCCGACAATCTGTTCATCGACCGCGTCGACGCCCTGCCCCGCCCCGCGGCGGCTTTCACGGCGGCCCTCGCGGTACTGGGACACCCGACCAACCCACGGATCCTGGGGCGGATGACGGGGCTCGAGGCCGCGGAGATCGGTCCCGCCACCGAGCGCTGTCTCAAGGCCGAAATCCTGGTCTCGAGCATCCGCGACGGCAATCTCGAGCTGACGTTCAAGTCCACCTCGGACCAGGACGCCGTGCTCGCCAGCGTGAGCCAGGCGCAGCGAGCGGAGCTGCACGATCGCGCCGGGGACGAGATGCTGTGCCAGGGGAACGTCGTCAGCGCTGCCGAGCATCTGCTCCAGGGCTCTGGGCAGGAGCGCGCCGCAGAGATCGCCCTGCAGGCCGGAGAGCGCCTCGAGATCGCCTTCGCCTACGAGCGCGCCATCGACCTGTACGAGCGAGCGCTGGATCGCGCTCATTTTTCGGATCTGCGCCACGAGCTCGAGGAGCGGCTGTGTGATCTGCTCGAGCTCACCGGCGAATACGAACGCGCCGTGGAGCTCACCGAGCGGCTGGCCGGGCACCAGCCGGCGCCTCCCCGTTTCCAGCGCCGTCTGGGCCACCTGCACCTGCAGCAAGGGGCGTTTTCCCAGGCGAGGACCTGTCTGGAGTCGGCCTTGAGCAGCCTCGGTCCCGACGGGGACGCGGCCGACGAGCGCACTCTCATCCTCTCCGATCTGGCAGAGGTGGCCTACCTGGAGGGGGAGCACCGCGAGGCGAAAGCCAAGGTCGAGCAGGTGCTCGCCTCGCTCGCTGACGAGCGCCCGCTCCCAGCGGTAAAAGTGAAAAACACCCTGGGCAAGGTCCACCTCGAGCGTGGGGACTTTCAGCTCGCCGAGGAGATCTTCGGCCAGAACCTCGAGACGAGCCGCCACGCGACGCTTGTGGCGGAGGAGATTCGGGCGCTCATCAACCTCGGCATCGCCCGGCTGCGCCAGGGGCGCTACGAGGAGGCGGCGGAGTGCTATCGGGCGGGGCTGTCGGCCTCCGAGGCGTCCCACGACTACCGCCACCGCGCGTTTTGTCTGCAGAACCTGGGGGTCCTCGCGCACTGGCGCCGGGACTACACCTCGGCCCTGCAGCTCTTCCATGACGCGGTGCAGACCTTCCTCAAGCTGGGCCACAAGAGCTGGCTGTCCTGGTTGGCCCTCGATCTGGGAGATTTGTACCTGGAGCTCGGCGAGCCGGTTCGCGCCGAGTCCATGCTGGAGCTCTCGGGCACACTGAGCGACCAGAAGAGCGATTCCCAGACCCCCCTGTTCACGGACATGCTGCGCGGAAAGCTGGCCGCCTACGAGGGGGCCTGGGAAGACGCCGAGTCGCTATTCGAAGCGGCGCAGCAAAAGGCCACCCGCGCGGAAAAGAGCGACGAGGCGGCCACCGCGAGCCTCGAGCTGGTCCGGGTGCTCTTGCAGACCGAGCGGGCCGAGCAGGCCGCCGAGCTGGCACAGCAATGGATCGCTGCGCCGACCCTGAAGACCCGCGCGGAGGCCAAGTACCTCCTGGGCGAGGCGGGCCTCCGCGGCGCCGTGGATCGCGAGACCACCCACCTCGTTCTGCAATCCGCCCAAGCTCTCTACGAGCGCGTGGGGGACGCCTTCGGTCTATGGTCGGTGCTCACCCGTCGCGCCGAGCTGGCGGAGCTCGACGATGATCCACACGCGGCGGCGCGCTTCCTCTCCCATGCTTCGCGGGTGGAGGCCGGCGTCCGCAAGACGGTGCCGGAGGAGTTGCTGGATAGCTACCTCAACCACCCCCGACGTCGACCGTTGCTCCAACGACTGGGGGTGGAGCCCCCGAGGCCCGCCGCTGAGCAGCGCCGGGAGGTGCCCTTGGAGCCCACCGCCACCCGCGTCCCGTCGCCGCGCAGCCGGGCGCAAAGGCGACCCCGGCCCGCGCGCTACGAGAAGCGCTACGCCGATATCGTGGGGGAACATGAAGAGCTGTTGCGTGTCTTCGACCTCGTGGACAAGATCGCCCCCCTGGACTCCACGGTCCTGATCCGGGGCGAGAGCGGAACCGGCAAGGAGCTCATCGCCGAAGCCATCCACCACCACAGCCAGCGGTCTCAAAACCCCCTCGTGCGGGTGAACTGCGGCGCGCTGGTGGAGAGTCTGCTTCTCAGCGAGCTGTTTGGTCACGAGCGAGGGGCCTTCACGGGGGCCTCGCGACGCAAAAAGGGGCGCTTCGAGGTGGCCGACGGCGGAACCATCTTCCTCGACGAAATCGGAGACATCACTCCGAAGACCCAGGTGGCGCTGCTGCGGGTGCTACAGGAGAAGGAGTTCGAGCGGGTGGGCGGCAACTCCCCGATCCGGGTGGATGTTCGCATCGTCTGTGCCACCAATCGCAACCTCGAAGAGATGGTGCGCGAGGGTTCGTTTCGAGAAGACCTCTACTACCGCCTCAAGGCCTTCCAGATCGAGGTCCCTCCCCTGCGCACCCGGGCCTCCGACATCGTCCTGCTGGCCCACCATTTCCTGGAGGCCATGACCGAGCAGGGAGAGTGTCCCAAGCGGACGCTGCAGCCCCAGGCCGAGCAGACCCTCATGAGCTGGGACTGGCCTGGCAATGTACGCGAGCTGCAGAACGTGTTGCGTTCGGTCTCATTGCTCGCGGAGGGGGAGGCCATCTGCAGCGAGGACTTGCGAGAGTTCATCCCGCAGGCCGGCACGGAACGCGTCGCGTCTCCCGCGATGAGCGCATCGCCCCTGCACCCCGCAGCGAATCTGCGAGTGCTGGAGGTGGCGCCGCCGGAGCCCACGCACTCGGAGCCTGCGCCGCCGGAGCCTCCGGCAGACGTTTCACCCGAGGTGACGAGCTCCATGGATTCCTTCGACACGCTGATTCGAAGCGGTGTGTCGCTGCACGAGTACAAGAAAAAGGTGGAGGCGGAATGTATCGCACGCGCCCTCCGCCAGACCGAAGGGAACATCACCCGCGCCGCGGAGTTGCTGAAGATGAAGCGTCCACGGCTCAGCCAGTTGGTAAAGCAATACGGCCTCTCTGGCTGAAAGGGCGGGAAAGGATGAGAACCATGAGATACACCACACCGATTGCCCTGTTTGGCGCCGCGTTTCTGCTCGCCACGGGCTGTAACGCCCCCGGGGAGCTCCCCCCCCCGGACGAACGGTCTCGTCCGGCGGTTTCCCTCGAGGAGGACGAGGTGCCGCCGGATCTATGCCGCTGCCAGCACCGCTTCGGGGATCGGGATCAGTGGCCCCAGCCCGACGCGCTCTACGGGATCGCCGCCCAACCCGAGGCCGTGGTCTTGGTGGTGGACGGGGAGCCGCTGTGTCGAACCGAGCTCCGGCGTCTGCTCCAGCAGCCCGAGGACGCCTTCCGCGAAAGCTCGCTGCAGCCCGTCTATCGAAACACCGGTGCCGGCAATGACGAGGCCAAGAGCCCCACCGATGACTCCAACCCCCTCCCCGCCCACGTGCCTCCCACCGGCGGGGATGCCGCGGCGAGCTTCGGAGAGCCGGATCCCGGGGACTCGAACCCACTGCCCGCTGACAACGGCCCGACCGACGAGGGCACCGCCAGCAGCCAGCAGGAGACGGGGGATTCCAATCCGCTCCCGGCTCGCGACGGCGACCGCGATACCTCTTCGCCCTACGTGGAGGATTCCAACCCCTTGCCCGCCCGCTCTCGGCCCGCTGACAGCCACCAAGGCCTCGACGATCTGAGCGACCTCCAGTAGCCCTTAGGGAGCTGATCAAAATTAGGCCCCGGTCACGAATAAGGTGTCCAGTTCAGGGCGCCGAGGCGCCCGGCT
>CAYFWA010000502.1:0-5595 GCA_964346625.1 uncultured Myxococcales bacterium | reverse complement strand
TGGGCGGTTTCAAGGGTTGAAGCGGCGTAGCTGTCACAGAGCGCCGGCGCCGCCGCGGCGACACGATTTCGACCCGAACCCTGGGGGAAAGTTGTTGTCGCGATGCCGAAAAAGCGACTACCTTTCGACTGTTGCCAACAGCGCAAATGGCGTGCCCTGTCGTAGCCTCGCGGCGGTCTCGGTCAGCGCACCCAGCGCTCGAGGAGCCGCGGACCCGCCGCGCCGGCAGCCCGGCGCAGCAATCGCTGCAGGGCGGGGGGGACCTCGTGGGGGTGAGGGTAGCGCAGCCGCACGATCTTTCGGGCCCACCGATCCAGCCCCGCGCCCTGGCCTCCGTGGGCGCGGATGGCCGCGTCCACGGCGCGCCAGAAGCGCACCCCGTTGGTGTACAGCAGGCCATAGGCACGCGGGTCGCCGGTGCGGGCATAGCGGCGCTGGGCCTTTAGCAGCGGGACGTGGGCCTGGGCTCGCGGCGTCGGGGACCAAGGCTGGCTGATGGCCTTCACCGCGCGGCGCCACGCCGCCGGCTCCAGCACGGCGGCGGCGCGCAGGGCCTCGAGGGCGTAGTGCTGGGCCAGGCTCTCGGACAGCCAGGGGGGCAGCTTCGCCGGGGTGAGCTGGTGGACCTGCTCGTGGAGCAGCGTCAAAAGCGGCACCCACGGCCGGAGCGCCTCGGTCAGGTGCGGTGCCGCGCCGATCCGCGCCGGTACGCTGAGCGCCACGCTTCTCCGCGTGGCCGTGCCCTCCACCCGGCGCGCGTCTGCGGAGCGGGAAAACCAGAACACCAGGAGGTGATTCGTCTCGGGCTTGCCCCAGACGCCGAGCAGGTAGCCCAACGCGCGCGGGTGCGCCCGCAGCAGACGGCGGAGCCCGGCGTCTGGGCCCCCCGCGGCGCGGTGCTGGATGCGGATCCCCTGTACCCGCTGCGTCCATCCCTCGAGGGCTCCTGCCCCCAGCAGGACGCGGGGAGCGTCGGGCAGGTCTGGCAGACGAAGCCGGCGTCGGCGCCGGCGCCGGCGCCGGAGATCGTGCCGGTTTTCGGCACCGGATTGCGATGCGGCGTGCTCGGTCGTGCGGGGCAGAACCGGCAGCGCGTGGTGGAGCGCGAGGCCTTGGGGGCCGCGGATGACGACGGAGGCCGGCCCGCGTCCACCGTGAGGAGCCAGCAGCACGGCGATCCCCGGGACGAAGAGCCAGCCTCCGGAGCGGTGAAACACCGGCAGGCGGCGGGTGCAGCGGTACCCGCTGGTGGCGGGCGCGGCCAGCGGGACCCGCCACCGCGCGCGACGACATTCAGCCGGCAGGAGCCAACCCTGATCGCCGAGTCTTCTCAGCGGGGTCTGCCCGCAGCGCACGTCGCGCAGCCGCCCCTCGAGCCGCCGCCAGCCGCGGCCACGCGGAAGCCGTAGCACTACGGGGCCGCTCCGGGGGGACAGCCGCAAGGACAGCCGGAGCTCGGCGCGGTCGGGATCCAGCCGGAGCTCGTATCGTGCGCGTAGGGGCTGGGCAGGGGTGGGCAGGGACGCCCTGGGTTGGGGACAGGCGGTGAGCGCCGCGCTCGTCACCGCCAGCGCCGCCGCGGCGCGGCGGGCCGAGAGCGTTGTGAGCACCGCGCGCAGCCACATTGGACGTTCCATCGTTCCGAAAGCCGCCGGCTCCCGACGAGAGGCTCGTGACGAGCTCCGGGGCATCCTCATGGAGTATGGGACAAGGGTAGCGAGCGATCGACCCTGAAATTTCCTTGTCTCGAGCGCCGATTTGGCCCAATATCAAAAATCTGCCAAACGGGGACGGGAGCGTTGCGATCCGGGCTGTTCAGGCTATGGGGTGACGCTGGGGGTCGGTTACGAAAGCCCATGAGCAGGGATTCCAGCAACGAAAGCGAGCCCCAGCCGCGCGCGCCGGCCGACTCCACCGACGCGTCCTCGGCGGTCAGCTCCCCACCCAACACGCGCGGCCGCCCCGGCTCCACCCTCGACGAGGTGGAGACCACCACCAAGACGCGTGTGCTCTCCGGTCCCCGCCTGCCGCCGAGCCCCGACGGCGCAGACGACGAGTACGTGGTGCTCAGCGTGCTCGCCGGCCCCCACTCGGGCAAGCAGTACCGCCTCGGAGCCGAGACGACCCTCGGCCGCGGCGAGGAGGTCTCCATCCCGCTGCCCCACGGGGATGTGTCGCGGCTCCACGCCCGGGTGGTGCGCCTGGAGGACGGGGGGGACCTGCTGGAGGATCTCGGCAGCCGAAACGGCACCCGGGTCAACGGAGACCGAATACAGAGCCACGTGCTGCAGGTGGGAGATCGGGTGGGCATCGGCGCCGAGATGGTGCTGCTGTATACCCGGCGCAGCCGGGCGGAGGAGGACCTGCTCGAGAAGCAGAAGCTCGAGTCCCTGGGTCGGCTCGCCGGTGGCGTGGCGCACGACTTCAACAACCTCCTGGCCGTGGTGCAGGGCAACGTTCAGCTCGTCAAGGGGATCGTGGCCGAGCCCGATCCAGACCGGGGCCTCGTCGAGGAGTGCCTGGACGACGTGCTCGAGGCGAGCCAGCGCGCCGGCGAGCTCGTCACGCAGCTCCTGGGGTTTGCCCGCCGCGGGCGCTGGGAGGAGGCGCCCACGGATCTTTCGCAGATGCTGGAGGAGGTGAGCCAGCTCGCGCGGCGCAGCTTCGATCGCCGCGTGCGCATCGAGTCGGAGATCGAGCCTGGCCTCGTGACCATTGGTGACCGCGCGCAGCTTTATCAGGCCCTGATGAACCTGTGCCTGAACGCGCGGGACGCCATGCCCGATGGCGGGCGGATCGAGCTGTGCGCGCGGGCCATCCCCGCGGACTCGATGTCGGCGCTGCGGGGTCGGGGCCCCCAGATCCTCGTGGAGATCACCGACCACGGGGTCGGCATGGACACCGAGATCCGCAAGCAGGTCTTCGAGCCGTTTTTCACCACCAAGCCGACTGGCGCCGGGGCGGGGCTGGGGCTGGCGCTGGTCTACGGCGTCGTGGCCAGCCACGGAGGACAGATCTGGGTGGACAGCGAGGTGGGCCAGGGGACGACCTTCCACGTGGCGCTGCCGGCGGCGGATCCCCAGGCCCTGCGACAGGAGGCCGAGGAAACGACCCTTACTCCGCAGCCCGAAGGCGAGCCCGCCGCGGAGGCTGGCACCGTCCTGCTGGTGGACGATGAGCCCCTCGTCCGCCGCTCGGTGGGGCGCATGCTCGCGCAGCTCGGCTACCAGGTGGAGACGGCCATGGACGGCGTGGAGGCGCTGGAGAAGCACCAGCGGCTGGGGGATCGGCTCGCGCTGGTGCTGCTGGATCTGGTGATGCCCGCCATGAGCGGCGACGCGGCGCTCAGGGAGATCCGTGCGCGGAACCCCGGCGCCCGCGTGCTCGTGATGTCGGGCCATCACGACGAGGCCACGGTGGAGAAGCTGCGGGCAGACGGCGCCGCGGGCTTTCTGCTCAAGCCCTTCGGGATGGATCAGCTCACCGCCGCGCTCAAGGTGATTCGGGAGCGTGAGCGCTCGCCGTAGCGCTCGCGTTACTGGATGTGGATGGTGCGCAGCTCCACGGCGCTGTCCTGGCTGTCGGAGCACAGCACGTGGAGCTCGCAGGTCGTGCCCGCCGCGCCGGCAGGGGGCGTGAACTCGTAGCGGCGCTGCCCCGGACCGAGGGCGGTGAGGCTCCCTCCGCAGGTGTCCGAGGCGCCCACGGCGAAGGTGAGCGGATCCAGATCCGCGTCGGTGCAAAGCGCGTCGTAGGTGTAGGGCACCTCGGCGTAGGCCGTGGCCGAGGCGGTGGAGAGCACGGGCGTGGAGTTGTCACATACAATCGACAGGGAGGCGAACGCCGAGCGGGGAGGTGAACCCTGATCCACGGCGTAGACCTCCACCGCACAGCTCTCCACCCCGTCACAGGTCCAGCGGATCCGGTGGTCACCGTCCACCCAGGGGGCAAAGGAGCAGCCGTCTTGTCCGAGGGTCACCGACCACGGGTTGGGCGGCACGTCCGAGGCGTCGCTGGCCAGCACGTCGAAATAGGCGCTGTCGCTCCAGTGGGTGTGGACGGTGGTGGGCAGGTTCGTCAGGCTCGGTGGGGCGTTTATCTCGGCGATGGCCACGGTGGCGAGCTGGGTGGCCGTGGCCGTGGATCCGGCGCAGGCCACCGCCACGCTGCAGCTCGTTCCGCCCTCCAGCTCTCCCGGAGTGAAGCGAAGCAGGCCCGTGCCGTCTCCGCCGTCGATCAGGGCTCCGGCGCAGTCGTGCTCGGGCAGCAACGACAGCGACACCGCGCCCCCGAAGGGCGCGCGACACTCCACGTCATAGCGGTACTCCTCGTGCTCGTGGGCCAGCAGCGGGGGGGTGGTGCGAAACTCGGGGACACCGGTCTCGCAGGAGAGATACAGCGTGTCGGTGTCGGAGCGCGGGGGCTCGCCGTCGTCGCTCACCTCCATGAACACGCGGCAGGACTCCTCCGCGCCGCAGGTCCACTGGACCACGCCGCTGGAGGGATCCATGGTGGTTTCGAAGGAGCAGGTGCTCCCCGTGATCTCGAAGCGGAGCAGATCCCCGCCGTCCAGATCCGTGGCGTCCACGTCGAACACCCCCTCTCCGTACACCGCCGCCACGGCCTCGGTGGGGAGGTTGGTGAAGGTGGGAGGGCGGTTTTCCCGAACACAGGTCAAACCCTCGGGCCGGTACCCGGAGTCGCACTCGCAGGCGGGCAGTCCCTGCTCGGGGAAGCAGTCCCCGTGGGGGCCGCAGTCCACGTCGGCGCAGGGGTCTTGCTGGTTGTTACTGTTCCCTCCGCCGTCGTCGCCGCACGCGGCTACGCCCGATGTCCCCAGCAGCGCCAGCAGCAGCGCCGACAGCCGCGTTAGCAGCCGCGCCGACAGCCGCGCCAGCAGCAGCGCCGACAGCCGCGCCAGCAGCAGCGCCGGGAGCGACGTCGAGTGACGTCTTCTCACGTTCTTTCTCTGCATCACCGAAGACATGGAAGGGTACCTCACCGCAGTGGCTTCGCGCGGAGCCCGCCGCTCCAAGCATCCGAGCCCTTCGAGCATAGCGCAGCCGCAGGTCGCAACCAAATCCCCACCTACACGAATACGCGGAGCACGAAGACCGGCACCACCCGGGAGGCGAGCTCAGGTACGCGGAGCAAGAAGACCGGATCCACCCGGAAGGCGAGTTCAGACTTGCATCTCGGGCAGAATCCTGGAGTACTGACAGCAGGATGTCGTCGAGCAACTCGGGAGACAATGACCGCCGCCAGAGCGTGTCCCCAGACGCCGCGTCTCGAGCGAAGCGGGCCAAGAAGGCGGATCCCGAGGTCACCACCGAGGAGGAGCCCGCCGAGACCCTCTCGCTGGGATCTCGGGCATCGGGCTTCGTGAAGTCGGGGCCGGTCCCGAGTCGCGGACCGCGGCCGGCGGCCCTTGACGGAGAGGATCGGCCGCCGCTTTCCCCCGCCCCACACGCCTCCAAGAGCGCCGAGACGAGCGCAGGCGCCGAAGGTGAGGGAGGGGAGAGCCACACGCTGGCACCCAAGGCGCCCCCGCCGTCGGCACCGTCGGGCGCGGCGCCCCCGCCGTCGGCACCGACC
>CAYFWA010000501.1:2434-5602 GCA_964346625.1 uncultured Myxococcales bacterium | reverse complement strand
CCGCTGGGTTCGTCTGCGGCTTCGCCATCGTGGTGCCGGCGCACATACGGGAGGCGGCGAGGGCGGCGAGGGCGGCGAGGACGAAAAGAAAAAAAGCTTTTTCAAACGGCTCTTTGGCCGTTGATGGTTGGTCGCTGATGGGGGGCGAAGCGCAAGGGCGGGGTCGCAGTTGACAGAGGCGCGGACCGGCTGATAGCTTCCGGGCCGGCGCTGTCAGGTGGCGCCCCACTGACGCTGCTTTGGGGCGGCTCGTTAGCAATCACAGAGGAGTTCCGGATACATGGCAAATGAAGGACCCTGCGTAATCGGCAGAGCGATCACCATTCGTGGCAACCTGTCCGGCAGTGAGGATCTCCTGGTGGAGGGCCGGATCGAGGGGACGGTGAGCCTCAAGAATCACCTGAGCATCGAGGAGACCGGGGTGGTGGAGGCGGACATCGACGTGGAGGATCTCACCGTGCGAGGGGAGATGAAGGGCGACGTCAACGCCGCTCAGAGCGTCTCCATCAACACCAACGCTCGCGTCGTGAGCAACATCCGTGCGCCGCGGGTCATCATCGAGGATGGCGCGCGGTTCCGCGGTCACATCGACATGGACGTCGAGCTTCCCGAAGGCATCACAGCCCCGCGATGAGCGCGGTCGGCGCAGCACCAGGAGAATATCCCATGGCCAACACCATCATTGGCAGCTCCATCGTGATCGACGGTGAGATCCTCGGGGAGGAGGACCTCACGATTCAGGGGACGGTGAAGGGCAAGATTACCCTCAAAGAGAACCTCTACGTGGAAAACTCCGGCGTGGTCGAGGCGGACATCGAGACCCAGACCGTGACCGTGAGCGGACAGGTGACTGGCAACGTCTCCGCCTCCGACAAGGTGGAGATCAAGTCCGACGGGCGCATGGTGGGCGACATCAAGGCGCCTCGCATCCTCATCGCCGACGGCGCGATCTTCAAGGGCTCCGTGGACATGGACGTATGATGCTCCCCCGGCCCGAACCCTACGCGAAAACCGTCGGAGAGGAAGGTGTTCCCAATGAGTGACATCATGACCGTCGTTGGCGAGCAGACCGTCGTCAAAGGCAACCTGCAGGGCGACGAGGATTTGACGGTCTTCGGCAAGCTGGAGGGCGGCGTCAACCTGACCAAGACGCTGATCCTGGAGTCCAGCGGCATCGTGGTGGCCGACATCGAGGTGCGCGATGCCATCATCAGCGGTGTGGTGGTCGGCAACATCACCGCCAGCAACAGCGTGCAGATCACCGAAGAGGGTCGCATGGTGGGCGACATCGCCGCGCCGCGGGTGATCATCGTGGACGGGGCGTCGTTCAAAGGCACCGTGGACATGGGCAACCTGGAGGCGCCCCCCGCCGAGCGGCCGGCCCTGGCGCGGCCGCCCGCCCAGCGCCCGAGCGCTCCGGCTCGCGAGACGCGCGCTGCGGCGCCCCCCCGCCGCCCGGCGGCCGAGCGCTCCGCGGGAGCCAGCGCCGAGGAGACGACGGAGCGTGCCCCGCAAAAGCCGAAGGCGCCTGCGAAGCCCGCCTCCAAGGCCAAGCCCGCCTCCAAGCCCAAGTCCAAGAGCCAGTCCAAACAAAAGGGCGAGTCGAAGCCCAAGAAGAAATCCAAGCGCAAGCCGCCGAAGCCGCCCAAGATGCCGGCCGGCAAGCGCAAGGTGAAACGGCGTTAGGGCTCGTGCAAAAATGAGATCGAAGCCCAGGAACCTCCCATGACCCAAAACCTCATCGGGCGTCGTCGGGAGCGCCTGGCCCAACTGCTGCGCGAGCGATCCTATCGCGAGGGCGAGATTACCCTCGCCTCGGGCAAAAAGAGCGACTTCTACATCGACTGCCGCCAGACGGTGCTCACCGGGGAGGGCCACTTCCTGGTGGGGTATCTGTTTTGCGCCCTCATCGCCGAGGCCGCCCCCGCGGCGCGCGCGGTGGGGGGGATCTCGGTGGGCGCCGATCCGCTGGCCAGCGCCACGGCGCTGATGAGTACCTTCGGGCCCCAACCCCTGGACGCCTTCTACATCCGCAAGGAGCCCAAGACCCACGGCACCGCCCAGTGGCTCGAGGGCACCGCCTCCCTGGCGTCCGAGATGAAGGTGGTGATCGTGGAGGACGTGATCACCACCGGCGGCTCCACCCTGCGGGCCATCGAGCGCGCCCGCGCCTGGGGGCTCGACGTGATCCACACCATCGCCCTGGTGGACCGACGGGAAGAGGGGGGCGCCGAGGCGGTGCGGCAGCAGTCGCCCCTCACCTGCGTGTTCACCCGCGAGGACTTCCATTGAGGGCTCGATTGGCGCGGGGCCGCGGCGGTGGCCTGTGGCCGGTGGCGGCGCCGTGCCTGCTCGCCTTGAGCCTGACCCTGACCGCTTCTGCGGTTCCGGGCGCCGGCTGTGGTCGGGAGCCCGGCGTGGATCTGGGGGTGCCCACCCGGCGCTTCAAGGCCAAGCACTACCCCGAGGTTCGCAAGCACTGGACGCGCCACGGGCGGGTCATCCAGAGCTTCGACACCAACCTCGAGGTCCACGTCACCTACCTGTCGTCGGAGCTCGTGAGCGCCCACGCCGCGCTGTATGCCGAGCACTACCAGCTCAGCCGGGCCGAGCGGCAGCGCTATCTGGCCAAGCGGCTGGCCGAGGTCGAGGCCCACCACGAGTTTTTCATGGGGGCCACCACCGCCGATCACGGCTGGAACGACTTCGATCGCGAGGAGTCCATCTGGCGCATCACCCTGGAGGATGATCAAGGCACGCGGGTGCGGCCCCTGGCGGTCAAGCGCATCGACGTCAAAGAGACCCACCGGGTCTATTTCCCCTATCTGTCGGTGTTCCATCGGGCCTACCACCTGATCTTCCCGCGCCAGGTGGGCAAAAAGCCCTTTATCACCCCGGCCAACCGGTGGTTCAAGCTCATCATCGCCAGCCCCCTGGGCGACGTAACCCTCGCCTGGTTCATCAAGCCGAACCAGGCCCCCCCCCGCGAGCGAAGCCGGCGCCCCCGGCGCGCCCGCCGCCCGGCATCCACCGAGTGACGCCCGGGTGCGTCTGGGCTCGCGAACGCGAAGGAGCCGCTGCGGCCCTCGATTCGTGGGCCGTGCCGGCGTCGCTCGTGGGCCGTGCCGGCGTCGCTCGTGGGCCGTGCCGGCGTCGCTCGTGGGCCGT
>CAYFWA010000501.1:0-2334 GCA_964346625.1 uncultured Myxococcales bacterium | reverse complement strand
GCCGACGACCGTATTTTGCACGGACAAACGATGACCTTTATGATTGGGCCATGCGTCTGCCGGTTCCGATGATCCTGATGATCCCGCTGCTCGTCGTGACGCTCGGGGCGGCCTGCCAGACTGCGCCCTCCCGCGTGTCGCGTGGGGCTCGGGCCGGGGTTTCTCCGGCGACGAGGTCGGTACACCGGGCGCGAATGGGGGCGGCATTGCGGCGCCCCACGGCGCAGACCCGGCCCGCAGCGGCCGAGCGCCGGCCGGCGCGGTTGCGCTCCCCGGCGAAGCCGCCGGTGTCCTCGCGGCGGCCCTCCCACGCGCTGTCGGGGCTGGCGACCTGGTACGGTCGGCCCTTCCACGGCCGGCGCACGGCTTCCGGCTCCGTGTACAACATGCACCGGCTCACCGCGGCGCATCGCACCCTGCCCTTCGGGACGCGGGTGCGGGTGACCAACCTGCGCAACCAGCGCACGGTGGTCGTCCGCGTCACCGACCGGGGTCCCTTCGGCGAGGGCCGGATCATCGATCTGAGCAAGGCCGCGGCCCGCAAGCTCCGGATGCTGCGGGCCGGCGTGGTGCCCGTGCGGCTCGCTATCGTGGTGTGGGGGCGCAACTGTCGCACCTTCCACGGCCGAACCACGTGTCGCCCCACGGCGCCGCCCCGGGCGGCGGCCCTCCGCGCCCGCCGCGCGGGGCCCGCCGCCCGTCCACCGCCGCGGGGGGCGCCGCGCGCTTCCGCTGCGCGTCGCTCGCTGCGTCGCGCCCAGCGGGTCGGCTCCAGCGGCGCCGCCGGGCGGGTGTCCGGTCGCCCCCGCGCTGGCTCGAAGGCTCCCCGCCCCCGCCCCGTGCACCGCCGCTGGAAGCGGATCCGCAGTCCCCTGCTGGCTCCCGCCTGGACTCCCACCCTCGGGGAGTGACCGAAGATCGCGGCCCCGGGGGGGGGCGGGACCGCTGTCTCGTTGTCGGCTCCGGCCCGCGAGGCGCGTTTCCCCTTGGCTTCCATCCATTGCGCACAGGTCCGACTCGCAGGTAGATTTGATACCACTTTGCGCAGGATCTGCTCCCTAAGAGACTACTGACCCGCGGAGCGGGAACCCTGCAAAATCTGCAGGGTCCCAGGTGGGATCGATCCCATCTTGCAGGGTGGTTCACCGAAATTCCGTACAAAAATCGCTGGCACGGACCGTGCATCGAGAACCTACAAGGAACCCCGGACGAGAACCTACAAGGAACCCCGGACGAGAACCTACAAGGAACCCCAGGAGGCGGATGATGCGGAATCGTATTGGGACAGCGACACTGGTGTTGGCAGCGGGACTCGTGTTCCTGGCGAGCGGCTGCGCGCTGGGCGAGGACACCGACGACAAGACGGACAAGCGCGCCCTGGGCAGCATGGCCGAACCCGGGATGGTCCAAGGCATGGGGCCCTGCGGCTGCGGCGATGGTTGCGGCTGCGGACAGAGCTTCGTGGACAAGGACGGCGACGGCGTGTGCGACAACTTCGTGGACAAGGACGGCGACGGCGTGTGCGACAACCGTCCCGCCAACGCCGGCAAGGGCTGCGGCAAGGGTCGCGGCATGGGCTGCGGCATGGGCTGTGGCGGCAACTTCGTGGACAAGGACGGCGACGGTGTCTGTGACAACCGTCCCGCCAACGCCGGCAAGGGCTGCGGCAAGGGTCGCGGCAAGGGCTGCGGCATGGGCTGCGGCGGCAACTTCGTGGACAAGGACGGCGACGGTGTCTGTGACAACCGACCCGCCAACGCCGGCCCGGGCTATGGTAAGAACTGCGGGTGCGGCATGGGTCGCGGCGCGGGCGGCTGCGGCCGCGGACGGCGACATCGCGATACAGAGGCGGAAGGCGCTGAGCAAGCCAAGTGACACCGGAGCAGCGACTCCTTTTCGAAGGTCCACCTGGTGGACGGTTTCGGCCGCGGTGCTCCTGACCGCGGTCGCCCTGGCCGTCCTGATCCAACAATATCGAGGTGAGGTCCAGGGGGCCCGCCGGCTGATGCTGGAGCGCGGTCGCACCGTGCTCGAAAGCCTGTCCGCCGGCATTCGAACCCAGGGCTGGATGTGCCACCGGCGAGCCGAGCGAATCAGCGAGGTCTTCGGCGAGCTGACGGGGCGTTCCGGAATCGTCGGCATCCAGCTCCGAGACCCGGAGGGCACCGTGGTGGCTCAGTCTGGGAAGCGGATTCCCCGCCTCGCCGCCGGGCGTCGGCGCTGGACCGGCGCACGGCTCGTCCTGACGAGCGAGGTCCGCTTCGACGGCTGCAGCCATGGCTCTGCCCGCGCCGGCGGCGGAGGAGAAAGAGGCGGAGGTGGCGGCGGCTGCGG
>CAYFWA010000500.1:0-5621 GCA_964346625.1 uncultured Myxococcales bacterium | reverse complement strand
CCGCCCGGCGCAAGCTCCGGATGAACGGTTATCTGAAGCGGTTCGGCTAGCTGTCCACGTTGCGGTCCATCATCGCGCCGTGGATCCCGACCACCGCTCCATCGGCCAGACCTGGCGACAGAACACGGTACCCAACTGGGCCCTCGCCTTCACCGCAGTGGTCCCCCTCGCCTCCATCGGCCTGGCCCAGATCGGCAACCCGAGCCTGCACGACGCGCACCACGCCAGCCTCGGCCTGGCCGAGGCCCTGGCGTTGACGCTGGTCACCACGGTGGCGCTCAAGCGCGCCGTGGGCCGGCTGCGGCCCGACTTCCTGGCGCGCTGCCAGCCCGACGCCTCGGGCGCCTGCACGGGGGATTCGGATGACATCCTGGAGGGACGCCAGTCGTTCCCTTCGGGACATACCTTGCTTTCCTTCGCCGGCGGCACATTCTTGACGCTGTATCTGTGGGGCAAGCTCCAGCCCTTTCGCACCGGCGGGGCCCTGTGGAAGCTGCTGGTGATCCTGGCCCCGATGGCCGCGGCCACGGCCATCGGCGTGACCCGCCTCTCCGATCACCGCCACCACTGGGAGGACGTGCTGGGGGGCGGGATCATCGGCTTCGGCTACGCGTTGCTGAGCTATCGGCTGCACTACGGGTGGCCCTGGAGCCGGGGCGGGGGCGCCCCGAAGCGTCGCCGCCGCTGGGCTGCCTTCCCCGTGGTGGGCACCGGACACCTCGGCGTGGTCGCCCAGGGACGCTTTTGAAAAATAGCCGCACCCCAACCGTCACGAATGGGTGGCCCAGCCGCAAGCCGTCTGCGGAAGCGCGGGGGCCTCGAGGCCGCAGCGACAGGTGCTCGGGCCGCTGTCTACTGCGCCCTGGACGCGAGCGGCGGCCTCGTCCGCGTTGAGGGAGTGCAGCACGGCGGCGAGCTGCTCGTCGCGGAAATGGGCGAGCTGGATGGCCTGGCGCGGGCACACGGCGGTGCACACGCCGCAGCCCCGACAGGCGGCCGCCTCGATGGCGATGGCCCTTTGCTCCGGGTCGAAGGTCGGTACCCCGTAGGGACAGGCGCGCACGCACGTGAGACAGGCGGCGCAGCGATCGGGGTCCACCTCGCTGACCACGCCGCTGAGCGCCAGCTCGTCGCGCCACAGGATCCGCGCCGCGCGGCCGGCCGTGGCCTCGGCCTGCTGCAGGGCCTCGTCCAGGGACTTGGCGCCGTGGGCCAGCCCGGCGACGAACAGGCCATCGCTGGCCAGGTCCACCGGCCGCAGCTTCATGTGCGCCTCGGCCAGGTACCCGTCGGACGACTGCGCTGCCTTGAACACGTCCCGCAGCCTGTCCTGCTCGTCGGGGCGGATGCCCGCGGACAGCACGAGCTGATGGGCCGACAGATCCACCGGGCGGCCGAGCTCGGTGGAGTAAAAGCGCACGGTGAGGGCCTCGGCGTCGTGAGACACCTCCGGCGGCGCCTGCGGATCGTAGCGCAAAAACACCACACCGGCCTTGCGCGCGCGCTGGTAGTGGCGCTCCATGAGGCCGTAGGTGCGCAGGTCCCGATACAGCACGTAGATCCGGGCGTCGGGCTGCAGCCACTTGAGCCGCAGGGCGTTTTTCACCGCCTGGGAGCAGCACACCCGGCTGCAGCCCGGCTGCTCCTCGTTGCGGGAGCCCACGCACTGGATCATCACGGTGCCGGGGCCTTCGGGCAGGGCCGCGGGGGCATCGGCGATCTGCTGCTCCAGCTCCCGCTGGGTGATCACCCGCGGGTCCTCCCCGTAGCCGTACTCCTGGGGCGTGTAGGGCCGGGCGCCGGTGGCGAGCACCGTAACGCCGTGCTCCACGTCGGTCTGCTCGGCCCCGCTTGCCAGCGCCGACGGATCGGCGATGACCGGAGCGGTGCGCACCCGGGAGCGGAAGGCGCCCACCACGCCGTCGGAACGAATCACCTCGGCGTTGAGGTGCACCCGGATGCCCTCGGCGCGGGTCACCTGGTCGATGAGCCGCTCCAGCCTCGGGCCCACCTCCTCGCCGTCCAGGGCGTAGCGCAGCTCCCGCAGATTCCCACCGAGCTGCCCGCTTCGTTCCACCAAGTCCACCGGGAAGCCCATCTCGTAGATGCGCAGCGCCGCGGACAGTCCCGCCAAGCCCCCCCCCACTACCAGCGCCCGCTGGGTAACCGGTTGGGTGCGCTCGCGGATGGGCCGCAGCAGCCGGGCGTTGGCCACAGCCATCCGGGTGAGGTCCTTGGCCTTCTCGGTGGCGGCCTCCGGCTCGGCGCCGTGCACCCAGGCGCACTGGTCGCGGATGTTGGCCATGGAAAACAGATAGGCGTTGAGCCCCGCCTGGCGGATCACCGACTGGAAAAGCGGCTCGTGGGTCCGCGGCGAGCAGGAGGACACCACCACCCGGTTGATGCGGTGCTCCCGGATGAGCTCCACCATGTGCTCGGTGTGGTCGCGGCTGCAGGTAAACAGCGCCTCCACCGCCAGCACCACGTCGGGCAGGCTCCGGGCATACTCCACGACCTGGGGGACGTCCACCACCGAGGCGATGTTGATACCGCAGCGGCAGACGAACACCCCCACCCGCGGCGCCTCGCCCCGCAGGTCGCGCTCGGGGGGCAGCGGGGCCTCCTGCACGGCGAGGCCCCGGCCGTCGGCCAGGGCGCCGGAGACCACCGCCGCCGCACCGGAGGCCTGGGACACGGTCTCGGAGATGTCCTTGGGTCCCTGGAACGCGCCGCAGACGTAGATGCCAGGGCGCGACGTGTGCATGGGGGCGAAGCGCTGGGTGGCGGCGAACCCCGTGGGGTCCAGGGCCACCCCCAGCCGATCGGCCAGCCGTTGGGCGCGAGGCGAGGGGTGGACGCCGGTGGACAGCACCACCAGGTCGAACTCCTCGGTGGTGATCTCACCCGCCTCCGACAGGTAGCGCAGCCGCAGGTTCTTGCTGCCGGGCACCTCGTCCACCCGCGAGATCTGGCTGCGCACGTAGCGCACCTGGTAGCGATCCGCGGCCCGGTCCACGTAGCTGTCGTACAGCTTCCCGTGGGCGCGCTTGTCCATGTAGAAGATCGTCGTCTGCAGGCCCTCCAGGTGCTCCTGGGCGATCATGGCCTCCTTGGCCGCGAACATGCAGCAGACCGCGCTGCAGTGGGTGCGGCCGGTGCGCGTGTCGCGGGAGCCCACGCACTGGATCCAGGCCACGCGCCTGGGCTCGGCGCCGTCCGAGGGCCGGGTGACGTGCCCCGCGGTGGGGCCGGTGGCCGACAGCAGCCGTTCGAACTCCAGCGACGTCACCACGTTGTCCCAGCGGCCGTAGCCGAGCTCCCCGTACTTGGCCGCGTCGTCCTGCATGGAGCCCGGCGACAGGATCACCGCCCCCACCTCCAGGGTCAGCTCGCGCTCCGGCATCCGGTGATCGATGGCCGCGGCCTCGCAGGCCGTCTCGCACTGGCGACACTCGCAGCACAGGCCGCAATCCAGGCAGCGGGCGGTCTCGGCGGCCAGGGCCTCGGCGTCGAGGGCCCGAGACAGCTCCGCAAAGTCCCCGGCCCGCTCGTCCGCGGGCCGCAGCGCCGGCTCCTGCCGCGGTGCCTTGGCGATCTTGCGGGGGATGTCGCGCCAGTCGGTGCCCGCCGGCCGGACCTCCCGGTCGGTGGGCAGCGCCTCCCCCCGCAGGTAGCAGTCGATGGAGATGGCCGCCTCGTGGCCGTCCCGGATGGCCTCCACCGCCGAGGCGGCGCCGCCCTGGGCGTCTCCGCCGGCGAACAGCCACAAAACCGCGGTCTGCAGGGTGTGCGGATCCGCGGCCACCCGCGCGCCGTCCGCGACGAGGACGGCCGGATGCGCGCGGTCCGCTGCCTCCGCCGCCTCCGCCGTCTCCGCCGCCTTCTCCGTCTCCGCCTTCTCCGTCTCCGCCGTCTCCGCCGTCTCCGCCGCCTCCGCCGTCTCCGCCGCCTTCTCCGTCTCCGCCTTCTCCGCCGTCTCCGCCGTCTCCGCCGTCTCCGTCGCGGCCGATGTTGCCGAGAGCTCGAGGCCGGCCAGCAGATCCAGATTGGAGGTCTGTCCCACGGCCACGATGACGTGCTCGCAGGGGAGCTCCCGGGTCTGCGCGTCATCGAAGGTGGGAGAAAACCTTCCCTGCCCGTCGAACACGCGCGTGCAGGCGCGCAGGCGCAGACCCGTCGTGGCGCCGTGGTCACCCACCACCGCGGTGGGTCCCCACCCGTCCAGCAGCTCGCAGCCCTCCTCCAGGGCCTCGTGCACCTCCCAGGCGTGGGCGGGCAGCGCGTCGGCCTGCTCGAGGCTCACGATGGACACCTCGGCGCCCAACCGGCGGGCACACCGCGCCACATCCATGGCCACGTTGCCGCCGCCCACCACCGCCACCCGTCCCGACAGGGCGTCCACCTCGCCCGCGTTGACCGCCTTGAGAAACTCGATGCCCCACAGCACGCCGTCGAGCTCGGCGCCCTCGAGGGCAATCCGCCGGCTCTGCTGAGCGCCCACCGCCAGAAACACCGCCTGGTGACCCTGCTCGCGGAGCTGCTCCAGCGTAACATCGCGTCCCACCCGCACCCCGACTCGCACCGTGACGCCGTCGACCTCCACCAGGTGGCGGATCTCGTGATGGAGCACGTCCCGCGGGAGGCGGTAGTGCGGGATCCCCGTGCGGAGCATCCCCCCGAGCTCTTCTTCAGCCTCGAGCAGGGTCACCCGGTAGCCCATGCGCGCCAGATCGTCGGTGCACGTGAGCCCCGCCGGGCCGGAGCCGATCACCGCCACGCGGCCGTCGGGCCGCGTCACCGGCGCCGGGTCCTCCCAGGCCGGCGCGCGCAGCTCCGCGTGGTCGGCCACGTAGCGCTTGACCTCGCGAATGGCCAGGGGGGAGTCCACCTCGGCGCGCCGACACTCGCCCTCGCAGGAGTGATGGCAGATGCGGCCGAGCACGCCCGGCAGCGGGATGCGCTGGCGCACCACGTCCAAAGACTCCTGGATGCGGCCGTCGCGGGCCAGGGCCACGTAGGCGTGGACGTTGGTGTGGGCCGGGCAGCCGTGACGACACGGCGAGGGGTCCTTCTTCTCGATGGCGTAGGCGCCGGGGATGGCCTGGGGGTACTTCTTGTGCACCGCCTTGCGCTCGGAAAGCGCCGCGTTGTACGGGTCGGGCAGCGACACCGGGCAGACCTTGGCGCACTCGCCGCACGCGGTGCAGGCCTCCAGATCCACGTAGCGGGGCCGCTGGCGCACCGTGGCGCTCAGCCGCCCCGGCTCACCGTCCACCGACCGCAGCTCGGCGCCGGTGACCAGCTCGATGTTCGGGTGCCGGCCCACCTCCACCAACCGCGGAGCCAGGGTGCACATGGCGCAGTCGTTGGTGGGAAAGGTCTTGTCGAGCTGGGCCATGCGGCCGCCGATGGCGGTGGACTCCTCGGCGAGAAAAACCTTGAAGCCACCGTCGGCCAGGTCCAGGGCGGACTGGATCCCCCCCACCCCGCCGCCCACCACCAGCACCGAGCCCCGGGGTGCGTCGGCGTCGGACGGCGCCTCGCGCTCCACGCCGGCCCCCTCGTGCGACCCTCCCCTATGAGCGTTCGTGAGGATTCCGGACGACGCCTCGCGCTCCCCC
>CAYFWA010000499.1:3099-5629 GCA_964346625.1 uncultured Myxococcales bacterium | reverse complement strand
CAGGCCGCCTTCCGCGAGGCGGGCATCCAGTCCGCGCAGGCGGTGGACGTCCCGCAGTGCGTGGACACGCTCTCCGCGGCTCACCTCAACAAGTCGGCGCTGCCGAGCCTGATGGACCACTACAGCTCCGGGTTCGCCGAGGCCTCGCAGATGCTGAGCGAGTCGGTCACGCTGCTGGCCGAGAACGAGGTCAACGTGGGCAGCGCCGCCACGGCCACCGAGACGCCGGTGGATGCCCAGCTCTTGCAGTGGCAGGGGGAGGTCAACTCCCGGCGCTCCGCCGTGATGCGGCTGCTGGGCTCGGAGGGGGTCTCGGGGGCGGAGCAGGAAGACCTGGGGGTGGGCTGCCCGACCCCGAACGACGCGGCCACCACCAAGCGGGCGGTGGGCCTGCTGCGCGAGGCGGCGCTCGAGACGATCTTCGATCCATCCGTGGGGGCACGCGAGCTCATGGAGCAGGCCATGGACGTGCTCTATGACGATCCCGGCGCCGGGCCGCCGCCCGCCTCGGTGGAGGATCTGCTCGCCCGCCAGGAGATCACCCTGGGCGACATCTCCATCGCCCGCCAGTACCTGAGCGACGAGCGGCGGGCGCTGGGGAGAATCCACACGGCCGAAGGCGGCCGGCTCGTGGGGGGGATCGCGAAGCCCTCCTTCCAGCACCCGGGGGCCTACTACGCGGGCAAGCTGGCGGGCCGCTCCGGCCGCAGCGTCGCCACCGACGGCGCGGGCTACGCCCGCCTCGGCGCGGTCCAGGCCCTGGACTACTTCCGTCACCAGGCCGATCGGCTGCTGGCGGCGGCCGCGAACAACGCGGGCCTGAAGGCCGACGGCCCCGAGCTGACCGACGAGCACCGGGAGCTGTTCGCGGCGGTGAGCCTGCTCGGCCAGCAGCTCGCCGGCGCACGCCGGGTACGCATCGCCTTCGGCGACGACATCGACACCGGCGACGATACCAATACGGACGACGACATCGACACCGGTGAGGGGAACGATGACGAGCCCAGCGAGGATGACCCTGGGAGCCGGACCGCCCAGGTCACCGTGCAGGGTGTCGCGCCCGGCGAGCGCGTGCTGCTCGTGCAGGGTGAGCGAGGGTACCGCTGCCTGGCCGAGGGCAGCATCGACGGCGTCCCCTGCGAGGCCGGGCCGTACGTCAAGGCCGAAAGCGGCGATCGCCAGGTGCCCGGCGCCGCCGGCGACTACATCAAGCCCACAGATCCCTACATCTCGGTGCTGCTGGATCCGAGCGACCTGGAGCCCCCCTCTGAGGCCGATCCCCCCGAAGGGGAGGTCACGCCATCACCGGGCGAGGACACCGAGACGCACGAGATCTACGTATTCCTGGCCAACGTGAAGGGCAGGACGAAACCCACGCTCCTGGCCTCTTTCAAGGTCCCAGCTCAAAAGATTCAGCTCACCCCCGAGCCGACCACGGTCCCGGCTCTGGGCACGCTCGTGGATCTGCGCACGTATTACCATTTTCTGCGCGACCCCGAGAGCTGCGGGGACCCAGCCCACATGTGCGGGGATTTGAACATACGGCGGAATATTATACCGCCACTGGAAAACGAACTGACCGAGGATAGTGACCCATATGAGAATTCTTGGAAACATTTCGTAGACTTAGCCGACGCTGCCGCGCGTGAGGCCGATCGGCTGGGCGAAGAGCTAATCCGCTACGGCTTGGAGATGGACCTGCGGGCCGAGCAGCCGCTCACCGCGCTCGAAGATCTATGCGGGGTGTCCATCACCGAGCTGCCAGACTTCCCCACCGGCGAGGTCTGCGACCCGACCGACCCGTCTGACGGGGGCGAATGCTCGGTGATCGACGAGTTCATCGAGGACAACCCGGAGCTGGCCCACTGCCTGTCGGTCGACAACCAGGGCGCCATGGAGCGCGAGCCCTTCGCCACGTTGGGCTCGGCGCCGGTGTGCATCTTCCGCTGGGAAAAAACCGGCCGGGTCTGCGCCTGCACCGAGGACGAGGAGAAGGAGAGCCGGTGCAGCCGGCAGTGTCCCCTGGTGATACCCCGGCGGCTGCTGCCCGAGGGCTGGCAGAACCTGCCCGCCGACGACCCGAAATGGCAGCAGGCCTGCGAGGATGCCTACTACGAGCTTGACTCGGGCCTCAGGTGGAGGACCGGCGAGAGCTCGGTGGTCGACGAGAGGGCCGAGATCATCTCGGTGACCGAGACCCTGAGCCTGTTCCAGAACCACGGAGACGACTACCTGGGCTACGATTGCCAGCAGATCCGCGACTTCAGGGAGCTTCTGCTCGAGCAGAATCCCCCGGAGGCCGATGCAAGACGGGCGTACCATGATCTGATGGGTGCCCAGGACTGGTGGATCAATCCGCAGGAGGTCTCGACCCTGGTGAGGGCCATGGAGATCGACGCGGACTTCTTCTACCACTACTCGGTGCGGATGGGGGGTCTGGTCCTGTGGACCACCAAGGTCGACGACCCTGACGACTGTCCTGCCTGGCGGCCGTGGCTACCCGTTGATGGCCCCAACGGCGGAAACACGA
>CAYFWA010000499.1:0-2999 GCA_964346625.1 uncultured Myxococcales bacterium | reverse complement strand
CGCGCCATTTGTGGACGCTCACGTCCCAGGGTGGACGGGGCTGCGGTCTCGGTGATCGGATCGAGGTTGATCAATTCAGTTGCAGCGCGGTGAACGAGGTCCCGCTGGTGGGGCAAGCCTGCCAGCTCATCGATCTGGTGTTCGACGATGAGGAGCGCTTCAACGTGCTCGACCTGTACGCCTCGGGCGCCAGTTTCCTCGAGCTGCTCGATCTCACCTGCACCATGGCTGCCCGCCGAAACCTATCGTGCGAGGACATGGATCCGAACGCCGTACCCGAGATATCTCGGATCGAGGACCTGGATGCCCTGCGCAGCTACGTGGAATGCGCGGCCAACTCGGTGCATCGGCAAGCCGGGGCCATCGTGGTGCCCAACCTGCCGCGGACCCTGATCGAGGGGCTCAAGCGCAGCGGCTTCGAAGGACAGTACCCCGGACTGAAGGGGTTGGTGCTCGATACGGTGATCGGCATCGAGACCGCCTTGCGTGAGTTCTCCGATGCGGCGGACCAGGTACGATCCATCCTGGCGAGGGTGGCTGGCAGCCTCGAGTCCGTGAAGCTGGCGGCGGACAAGATCGGCTTCCAGAAAAGGCTCGTCCAGCTCCGGACCATGCGCAACGTGGTGGCCAGCGCAGCGCACGCCGTGTCCGGAGCGGCCAGCAGCGGGGGGGCCGGGCTCACCAGCCTGGCCACCATCCCCATTGACTGGGAGATGGGCAAGCTCGAGCAGGCGATCCTGGAAGTCTCCGCGGAGGACCTCCTGCACCAGTCCATGAACAGCATCTACAAGGCGCTGGACGAGCTCCGCCAGACCCTCCGGACCGTCGGTGACGCCTACTCGCGGATCCAGACCGGGCTGGCGGACCTGGACGACGCCCAGCGCAAGGCTACGCGTTACCTGGCAGATATCCACTTTTTGGACAACGACGCCACGGGCTCGGCGCGGGCGGTGAACACGGTGATGCGCCGCCGCCAGAACACCCTGCGGGCCCGCTACGAGAAGGCGGCCCTGCGGGCCCGCCGCCTGGCGTACATCGCCCGGCGCGCCATCGAGTTCCGGCTGGGGGTGGACCTGGATCAGCTCTACCACGAGATGACCCTCGTCCCGCCGCCGTCCTCCTGGGCGGATCGGATCTGCACCATGCAGGGCTTCGATTACGAGAAGCTGCGCGATCCGGACAGCGATCTGTACTCGCCGGACGAGCCGCTGTGGGACGTGGACCTCGAGTACCAGGATCAAGACGACTATCGCTACTGGTACATCGGCGACTACGTGACCCTGTTGCGAGACTTCGTGGAGAGCTACAACATCGACTTCCCGTTCACCGACGAGAGCGACGTGGCGGTGATCTCGGTGCGCGACGACTATCTGAAGGTCCGCCAGCTCTGCCGGCAGGAGAGCCGGAACCTGCTTTACTACACCGGCACGCCGGGGGCGGGCCACCCCATCTTCGACGAGAACGACCAGCTCCTCACCTACCGCGGCTGGAAGCGCGAGGGCTGCGTCCTCGAGGTTTCCGGCACGGATGAGTACAAGGACCGCTGCCTGGACGTGGAGACCTCCGACCCCGTGTCCGCGGTGCAATGCGACGTAGACTTCTGCTTCGGCGAGGACCCGGCGGTGTACGCCGCCGACCCCGACGGGTGGCCGGGCAAGGCCACGCGGCTGCGGGACCGGCCTTTTTCCGAGGCCGCGGGTCGACCGGATGTCCTTCCCTCGGAGGATCCCGAAAACGGAGGTTACCTCTCACAGGTCGTCGAGGCGGTCGCCCCGGGGGACTACGTGCTCACCTGGTGGAACCGCCTCCCCGTCGACGCGGCCGAAACCGTGGACTATCGGGTCGAGGTCTGGGAGGTGGGCAGCGAGACGGCGCTCAACGGTGCGGAGCATACACCGGACACCAGCTTCCAGCGGCGAGAGCTGCGCTTTTCCCTGGGGACGGTCGCCGACCTGGAGGTGCGGTTTTATCCCTCGGCCGGTAGCGACAATCCCCGAAACACCAGCACTGCGAGGTTCGGCGACGTCTGGCTCTGGGGCACACAGCTCGAGCGCCTCGACCCCTGGCGGTGCCGTAATCTGTCTACCGACGAGTGCTCCGCTCTCCCGGCGCTGGCCTACGAGGAGGTGGGCCGCGACCGGCTGCTGTACAAGCCGGTCTGCGCCGACCACGACGGCAGCAAGATGCGGCAGCACTTCCACCGCGAGTGCGTCTGCCCCGACCGCGAGGGTGGCGTGTGTCCCGAAGAGGGAGGCGGCGACAGCCGGCAGTGCTACTGGTACCTGCCCCTGGAGCTCCCCCTGGCACAGCTCGAGTCCGGGGCGCTCATCCCCTCGAGCAACATCGCCGCGCGCAACATCAACTACCGCATCGACGAGGTGGCCGTGAACCTGGTGGGGACCAATGTACGGACCTGCGAGGGCTCTCAGACGCCGGGCACCTGCGCGGCCAACGCCTTCATTCCCTACACCCTGGCACACTTCGGCAAGGCCGACGTGAGCGCCTACGAGGGGGGAATGACCTTCAACTTGCCCGTGGCTCGCATCGAGCACGGCAAGGCGCTGGCCGCCGAGGTGGTGGTCACCAACCCGCTGACCAGTAACCACAGCCAGCTTCTCGGCTCCTACTTCAAGTCCGGGCTGCGCGGCCGTCCCCTCAGCGGGAGCTACATGCTCCGGATCTGGGAGACCCCGGAGCTCGACTGGCGGCGGGTGGAGGACATCCAGCTCGTGTTGCGCTACCGCTACTGGACCCGCGCGGATCGCGCCAA
The DNA here is from genome assembly GCA_964346625.1 of uncultured Myxococcales bacterium. Lineage (GTDB taxonomy): Bacteria > Myxococcota_A > Polyangia > HGW-17 > JAJRWW01 > CAYFWA01. Next base: position 229 of record CAYFWA010000499.1, on the reverse strand, counting down.
CTAGCGGCCGACCCAAGCTCGGAAGACAGGAGGTCAGCCATGTCGCGCGAACACGGGCGGAGGCCATCAGCGGCGCCATTGTACGAGCCACCCTTCGGTGGTCGAGCTCTTCGCCCCCCGGTGGGACAAGCGGTCGTGATCCTGCTGGCAGTGCTCGCTGCCGCCGGCTTGACTGCCTGCCCCGAGGTCACGGTGGAGCCCGGCTCCGGCCCCCAGGGCGCGCAGCGGA
>CAYFWA010000498.1:0-5632 GCA_964346625.1 uncultured Myxococcales bacterium | reverse complement strand
GAGCGGCTCCAGCAATCGGAGCGGCTCCAGCAATCGGAGCGGCTCCAGCAATCGGAGCGGCTCCAGCAATCGCAAGCTGTGGGCCCCCATTGATCCCCGGTTCGTCCGGAAAAGCAACCCAGGGCCGTGGAGCAAGGGCAACCCACGGTCTGCAAGGAGCGCACCTCTACGCCAACCCGTGGCACCCGACCGGGAAATCCCCTCGAGAGCGCTAGACAAACCCCAGGGGATCTGCAACATTACCTTGGTTGACGCCGAGTCGCGGCGTCCTACCGTTCAGCGGGCCGAACCGCGTATGGGATGCCATATCGGATCCCAGAGAGCACGCCAGGGCCAGGGAGCCGCGACCTATGGGTGCAGCGGGAAACCGCTGCGCCTCCCGTGCTTGGAAAGGAGTCAACCGCCCACCGAGGGATCCCTCCCGCCAAGCACGGGTCCGACAAAGCACGTGGCGTCACCCGGGTTGTTGACGCTGCGACGCTGCGACGCTGCGACGCTGCGACGCTGCGACGCTGCGACATCGTGGCCTGTACGCTGTTCGAGGAACGCGCCTTGTATCTTCGCCTCTCGGTCACCGACGCCTGCGACTTCCGCTGCTGGTACTGCCAGCCCGAGGCGCGGGTGCCGGCGCCGGCGAGCGAGCCCCGCCTCGCGCCGGGGCGGATCCTGGAGCTGGTGGATGCTCTCCACCGGGCGGTACATCTGCGCAAGGTCCGGATCACCGGGGGCGAGCCCCTGCTGCGCGCGGACCTGCCGGAGATCATCGCGGGGATCCGCGAGCGACTGCCCGAAGCGGAGCTCGCGCTCACCACCAACGGCCACCGGCTCTCCGCGCTGGCCCCGGCGCTTCGACGCGCCGGCCTGGGACGGATCAACGTCAGCCTCGACAGCGTGGACCCGGAGACCTTCCAGCGCATCACGGGCGTGGACGCGCTGGCGCGGGTGCGCGCGGGCCTGCAGGCCGCGCGGGAGGCCGGCTTCGATGGCCTGAAGCTCAACTCCGTGCTACTACGCAGCAGCGCCAGAGCCGTTCAGGGGTCTCGTAGGACCGAAAACGCTATAAACGGCGACAAGGCGCCTTTCCCTGCAGCGGCGCGAAGCGCGATGATTGGGGGTGAGCCCCGAAAAACCGCGCTTTTTCGGGGCGAGGGGGGATGGGACATCCCCCCTGAGCGCTCGCACAGCGCCGGCGCGCGACTCGAGGAGCTGGTGCGCTTCGCCGCCCACCAGGGCTTGGAGCTGCGCTTCATCGAGCTCATGCCCCTGGGGCCCGGCGCCGCACGCCACGACGAGGAGTTTCTATCCGCCGCCGAGGCGCTCGCCCTCCTGGAGCGGGGCGGCGCGCCGGAGCACGCCCTGCCCTCCTCCAGCACCGCTGAGCGACACCTGTTTTGGCGCGACGGACTTCCGGTGGTGGTGGGGTTCATCCCCTCGGTGACGCGCCCCTTCTGCGGCACCTGCGATCGCCTCCGCCTCGACTCCCGCGGCCGCTTGCGCGCCTGCCTCCGGGGGGAGCGCCAGCTCGACCTGGTGAGCCTCCAGGCCGAAAGCCCAGCGGCCCTGGAGGCGGCAGTGCGCGAGCTCGCCGCCCGCAAGCGATCCCCTCGGGACGCCTGGCCCGATCTGTCCATGACCCGCATCGGAGGGTGAGAAGAGGAGATGCCCAAGGTGGATCTGCTGGATCCGGATCGCGCCCTCGCGCAGGTGCTCGCCCACGCCCCGGGGCCGCAGCCGCGGCGGCGCCTGCTGGTCAACGCCGTGGGTGCGGTGCTGCTCGAGCCGATCCGCGCGAAGGTGGCCCAGCCACCCTTTTCCAAGTCCATGATGGACGGGTTCGCGGTGCGAGTGGCGGACGCCGGTTCCATGGTCACCCGGATCGGCGAGGTGGCTGCCGGGGATATTGCCGAGCTCTCGCTCTCGCCCGGAAAGACCGTGGAGATCATGACCGGCGCCCCCTGCCCACCGGGCACCGAGGCCGTGGTCAAGGTCGAGGACGTCCGGCGCGAGGGCCCGCAGGTGTCGCTGCCGACCGACATTCAGGCCGGGCAGCACATCCAGGCCGCGGGTGAGCTCTGCCAGCCCGGCGACGAGGTGACCCCCGCCGGGGACCTGCTCACCCCGGTGGCCCTCGCGGCGGCCATGGCGGTGGGCTGCCACGAGGCGGTGGTCAGCAGCCCCCCCTCCCTGGCGGTGATCACCACGGGGAACGAGCTGACCGAGCTGGGGGAGGCGCTGGGTGAGGCGTCGATCTACGACTCCAACGGGCCCATGCTCGAGGCGCTGGCCCGGATGGTCGGGGCCGAGCACGTCCGGCGGCTCCACGCCCGCGACACCCGGGAGGCGCTGGACGAGGCGCTCGGCCAGGCAGAGGACGACGACCTGGTGGTGCTCTCCGGAGGCGTGTCCATGGGGCGCTACGACCTGGTGCCCGCCGTGCTAAAAGCGCACGGGTGGGAGCAGGTCTTTCACAAGACCGCCCAGAAACCCGGCAAGCCCATCTTTTTCGCGCGCCGGGGCGAGCAGCTCGCCTTCGGGCTTCCCGGCACTCCCCTGGGGAGCCACTTCGGCTTCCACCGCTACGTGGCCGCGGTGATGCGCAAGCGGTGCGGCCAGCCCGTCGCCCGCCCCATCCACCGCGGGACCCTCTCGCGCCCCCTGCACGCGCGGGGCGCGCGCACGCTGTTTCGGCTGGCGCGCGCCCAGCGGCTCGACACGACCTGGCGCGTGGATCCCCTGCGCTGGGACGGCTCCTCGGACCTGGTGGGGCCGAGCCGGGCAAACTGCTACCTGAGGATCGAGCCCGGCGAGCACCACCTGCAGGCCGGCACCGAGGTGTCCTTCGAGCTGGTGGACGGCGCCGCGGAGGAGAGCCATGCCTGACTGGGATCCTTTTGCGTTGACCCACCTGGACGAGCAGGGCCGCGCCCGCATGGTGGACGTCGGGGACAAGCCCGAAACCGTACGTAGGGCCGTGGCCACCGCGTGCGTGCGCACGCGCCCGGAGGTGGTGGACGCCATCCGCGAGGGGCGGGCGGCCAAGGGGGACGTGCTCGCGGTGGCGCGGGTGGCGGGCATCATGGCCGCCAAGCGCACCGCGGAGCTCATCCCGCTGTGTCACCCGTTGCGGCTGGACACGGTGTCGGTGGACCTGACGCTCGCCAAAGATCGCGTAGAGCTGTGGGCCGAAGCCCGCTGCACGGGCCCCACCGGCGTGGAGATGGAGGCCCTGACCGCGGCGTCGGTGGCCGCGCTGGCCGTCTACGACATGTGCAAGGCCCTCGACCGCCGGATGACCATCACCGATGTGCGCCTGCAAGAGAAGTCCGGGGGGCGCAGCGGACACTTCCGCCGCGAGGAGCCCGGTCCCACGGACCCTGCCGCTCCCGGCGACGCGTCCCCCGAGAGCCCCAAGAACTCGGGAGGCACCCCATGAAAGGAACCGTGGAGGCCGTGTGCCGTTCAGACGAGCGGGGGCCCAAGACGCCCGTCGATTCGCTGCAGCTCCGGCGGGGACACGGCGTGGTGGGCGACGTCCACGCCGGCACCTGGCACCGCCAGGTGAGCCTGCTGGGTCTCGCGCGCTTCGAGGAGATGCGCGCGCGGATCCCGGAGCTCCCCTACGGGGCCTTCGGCGAGAACATCGTCACCGCCCAGCTCGCCCCGGAGACGCTGCAGGTGGGCCGCCGGCTGCGAGCCGGGGAGCGGGCAGTGCTCCAGATCACCCAGCTCGGCAAGGAGTGCCACGACCGCTGCGTCATCTTCCACACCGTGGGCGACTGCATCATGCCCCGCCACGGCACCTTCGCGCGGGTGGTGCGCTCCGGGCCTCTGCGCGCCGGCGACCCCATCGCCACGGATTCGGCCTTGGACCGCTACCGCTTCGCCGTGGTCACGGTGAGCGACCGGGGCGCCGCGGGGAAGCGCGAGGACCGCGCCGGACCCCTGGCGTCCTCCCTGATCCAGGAGGCCATCCCCGGCCTCGAGGTGGACCGGACCATCGTGCCCGACGATCGGGCCGCCCTGGCCGAGCACCTGACCCGTCTTTGCGACGACGAGGTGTGCGACCTGGTGGTCACCACGGGGGGCACCGGGCTCTCGCCGCGGGACGTGACCCCGGAGGCCACCGCCGCCGTGATCCACCGCGAGATCCCCGGCATGGCCGAGGCCATGCGGGCCGCAGGCCTCGCCAAGACCCCCCACGCCATGCTCTCGCGCGGGATCTGCGGGCAGCGGGGCGCCACGATCCTGGTGAACCTGTCCGGCAGCCCCAAGGCCGTGCAGGAGCAGCTCGACGTGCTGACGCCCACCCTGGTCCACGCCCTGGAGACCGCCACCGGCATCCCCCAGGATTGCGCCCGGCTGCGCTTCGACGCGCCGGCGCCCGCGTCCCCTGCTGCCGGGGACGCGCCCCGCTGAGGAGCCCGCCCGTGCCCAGCGAGCCCGGTCTCCCCCGAGCCCTGTACATCGTGGGCCGCAAGAACCACGGCAAGACCACCCTCGTGTTGGAGCTGGTGGAGGCCCTGCGGGAGCGGGGGCTCGCCGTGGGCACGGTGAAGCACACCGGGCACGTGCACGAGCTGGACACCCCCGGCAAGGACTCCCACCGCCACCGCCTGGCCGGGGCGGCGCCCGTGGCCGTGGTGAGCGCCGAGCTCACGGCCATCTACCTGCCGGATCTGGATCCGGCGCGCCCCTACGCCCGGCTGGCGCCGCTGTACGCGGGCTGTGACATCGTGTTGGTGGAGGGGCACCTGGACGGGCCGGGGCCCCGGGTGGAGATCTGGCGACGGGCGGGGGGCACGCCGCCTTTGGCCAACTCGCGCCCGGGCATCGCGGCGGTGGTGAGCGACGACGGGCCGAAGCTCTCGACGCGGGTGCCCATCTGGCCCCGCCGCGACCTGGACGCCTTGATCCACGAGCTCACCGCCGCCGGCCTCGTGCCGCCGAGCCGCCTCCGGCCGGCCCCCGGCGACGAGCCGCGACACCCGCCGGAGGGGTCCCCGTGAGCCTGCTGGAGATCTTCGCCATCGCCGTGGGGCTGGCCATGGACGCCTTCTCCGTGGCCGCGGCCTCCAGCGTGCAGCTCCGGCGCCTCACCGGGCGGCACGTCTTTCGCTTCGCGTTCCACTTCGGCCTGTTTCAGGCCTTCATGCCCCTGCTCGGCTGGTTGGCGGGCCGCACCGTGGTCCGCTGGGTCTCCACCTGGGATCACTGGCTGGCCTTCGCCCTGCTGGCCTTCGTGGGGGGCAAGGCCATCGTCGAGGGGCTGCGGGACGACCCCGACCCCACCGCCTCCGGCCGGGACCCCACCCGCGGCTGGTCCCTGGTCCTGCTGTCGGTGGCCACCAGCATCGACGCCTTTGCCGTGGGTCTCAGCTTCGCCGTGCTCGGCGTGTCGCTGTGGCTCCCGGTGGTGGTGATCGGGCTGGTGACGGCGCTGCTCACCGTCGTGGGCATGGGCCTCGGCCGCCGGCTGGGCGCCCGCTTCGGCCCACGGATGTCGGTGGTAGGGGGGCTGGTGCTGCTGGGGATCGGGATCAAGATCCTGGCGGACCACGGCGCGCTAACACCTTGAGCGCCGCGGTGTCCCCTGCCGCGGTGTCCCCTGCCTCGGTGTCCCCTGCCGCGGTGT
>CAYFWA010000497.1:2754-5635 GCA_964346625.1 uncultured Myxococcales bacterium | reverse complement strand
GACCTTCCCCTACCCGGTCTCGGGCACCTACACCCTGGACGGCACCGGGACCTCCTGCGCCAGCGATGCCTACAACGCGGTGTACTTCTCGTACACCCCCTCGACCAGCGACTGGTACTACGTGACGGGCTCGAATGTGGGGGGCTCGGGGAGCACCGGCATCGCCGTGCTGGATGGGCTCGGCTGCGATCCCTACGGTGCCGAGCTGGATTGCGCCGCTTCGACCACCACCGACGCCACCGCCCACGTGTACCTCGAAGCGGGCCTGAGTTACCTGGTGGCCTTCCACAGCGGCGCGGCCGCCGACTTTATGGTGGATCCCCGTATCGACATCGCGTTCGCGCCCCCGCCCCCCGCGGGGGAGGTCTGCATGAACCCCCTGGATGTAACCGGCGCCAGCTTCCCGGTGCAGAGCAGCGGGACCTTTGATCGCGATCCGGGGGGCGGGAGCTGCGCTCCCGACGCCACCAACGCGATCTGGTACTCCTATACGGCGCCGAGCGACGGACTCTACCAGATCGATCTGGTGAACAACACCACGACCTACGCCTTCTCTAGGGTGGCCGTCTACGAGGGGACGACCTGCGCGCCGCAGGGCGTGGAGCTCACCTGTCGGTCCGCGTCCGATGTCACCGTCTCGACGCTGCTGGATCTCACCGCCGGGACGACCTATCTGATCCAGTTCTATACGGATGGGGATACGTACACCATGGTGGATCCCGAGATCACCATCAGCCCCGTCACGCCCGCCGCCGGGCAGTGGTGCACCACTGCCATCGACGTCACCGGCGCATCCTTCCCGTACGCCGTCACCGGCACCTTCGACCTGGATCCGGAGCGGGGCGGTTCCTGCGCGCCAGAGGCCTACAACGCGGTGTTCTTCTCCTACACGCCGCAGGCCAGCGACTGGTACTACGTCACCGGGCGCAATGTCGGGGGCAGCGGAGAGACGCGGATGGCGGTATTCGAAGGGACCGGCTGCTCGCCCTACGGCCTCGATCGGGGCTGCGACGCCAGCGCCACCCTCGACGCCTCGGCGCACGTGAGCCTCACGGCGGGCACCGACTACCTGTTCGTCTTCTACACCGACGACGACACCTCCCCCATGGTGGATCCGAGCATCGAGGTCGCCGTGGCGGGGACGGCTCCGATGCCGGGGTTGGCTTGTAACCTCCCGGCCCAGGTGGGCGATGCGATGCACTACGTGGACGGCAGCGGCCACGACTGCTGGCAGTGGCCCGAGGACCAGGGCGACACGGTAAACGACCACCTGTTCACGTGTGACACGATCGTGGGGGGGGACGTGGTGGTGGCGTTCACCACCGGAGCGAGCCAGACCACCCTGAGCTGGGACGCGGTGCTCACCAACCCCGAGAGCCCCACGGACGCCTACGTGGGGATCGAGGTCACCGACGCGCCGTGTGCCACCGGCGCCTCGCTGCACTGCTTCACCGCCAGCAACGGCACCCACAGCGACACCGGCTCGGTGACCGTGTCCCCCAACACGACCTACTACCTCTGGGTCACCGACGCCTGGGTCGACCACTACCGTCCGCTCACGGATCTGTGCGTCTGGTAGGGTAGACGTCGCCCGTCGATCCTCCGGAGCCAGGCGACTCCTTGCGGGCCTCGTAATGGCTCGTCCGCTTGCGTGGCGGGGACCGGGCGTGCTGTTATAGGAGGGAACCCAATCGAGGCGGTTTATTGGCTCGGTCCGAGCCGTGGGAAACGAGGTGCGCATGCGGGGTGAATGCAGATCGGATCGGGGTTGGCGCTCTGGCAGATGGGCTCGTATCTCGGGGTCACTGGTGCTGATGGCGGGGCTGTGGATCACGAATCCGTTCACGGCTGGGGGCTGTGGGGACGACGGGGGCGGAGGGAACGACAACGAGAGCCAGGCGGTGTGCGGCGACGGGGTGATGGAGGGGGCCGAGGCCTGTGACGGGTCGGAGCTGGGGGGGCTGAGCTGCGTGGAGCTCGGGTGGAACCTGGGGGAGCTGGCCTGCGCGGCGGACTGCTCGCTGGACGTGTCGGCGTGTGTGGGTGGGGGGCCCGAGTGTGGCAACTGGACGGCGGAGTGGGGAGAAGAGTGCGACACCGGGGATCTGGCCGGAGCGACCTGCGAGTCCATCGGCTTCGCGGCGGGGGCCGGAACCCTGGCCTGCCGGCGAGATTGCACCTTCGACCCCTCGGGGTGCGGGCCGCCCCCGGACTGCGGCAACCAGGTGATCGACGCCCCCGAGGAGTGCGACGGGCCGGATCTGGGGGGGCAGAGCTGCGAGAGCCGGGGATACCTGGGGGGGGATCTGGGCTGCGGCGCCAACTGCGTGCTGGACGAGTCGCGGTGCACCAACGCCGAGTGTGGGGACGGGGTGCAGGAGGGCAGCGAGGAGTGCGACGGCGCGGATCTGGACGGACACGACTGCGTCATGCTGGGCTACGGTGGCGGGACCCTGGCCTGCGACGAGTACTGCCTGTTCGAGGTGTCGGGCTGTAACTGAGCGCGGCCAGCCCGCCGGCCTTTGCAGAGCCGAGCCGCGGGGCGGGGGAGTCACGGCGCGGCAGCCACAGAAAAGAGTTGGAAGAACAGGGCTGTTATCAGGGGGTTGCAAGGGGCTTCCTGTAGTGGGCATTACAAACTTGCATTTTTGACCGATCGTGTCATCGAATGACCGGTTGGGCGCGCGCTCGTGGCGCGGGCCCGGCAGCTCGGGAAGATTGGGCAGGTTGGGAATATCGGGAGAGATTGGGCACCGGCTGTGCTCTGGAGACACTCATGCGACGCGAGCCGATCACGATGTACGGAGCCGGAGCCGGGGTTGGAGCCGGAGCCGGAGCCGGGGTTGGAGCCGGAGCCGGAGCCGGGGTTGGAGCCGGAGCC
>CAYFWA010000497.1:0-2654 GCA_964346625.1 uncultured Myxococcales bacterium | reverse complement strand
GGAGCCGGGGTCGGGGCCGGTCTGGCCGCGGCGGGGGAGCCGGCGCTGGCCACGGAGGCGACCCGCAGCAGCGAGTCGGGAGGCGGCCCGCAGCGGTGGGTGCGTGCCGAGGTCCCCTGGGTGCTGGGTTTGGACATCGGGTCGGTGAACATCAAGGGGGTCCTGCTCGACGCCGAGGGGCGCGCGGTGGGCGACGCTGGGCAGTGGTGCGAGCCCGCGCGGGGACTGGCCCTGAACGTCGTGGGCTCCATCGTGGAGCGCGCGGCGAGGGCGATGGGCGCGGGGGGTGAGCTACGGCTGGCGGTCACGGGCGCGGGCAAAGGCCTCGTGACGCAGACCGACGGGGTGCAAGGGGTCAACGAGGTGGTGGCCGTCACCGCGGCGGTGAGCGCGCTTCATCCCGAGGTGCGCACCATCATCGACATCGGTGGACAGTTCACCAAGTGGATCCTGGTGTCGCGCCCCGAGCCGCGCCGCCCGGGGCCGGGGCGGGTGGAGGACTTCGCCCTCAACGGTCTGTGCGCCGCGGGGTCCGGGGCGTTCCTCGAGCAGCAGGCCGGCCGGCTGCAGCTCAGCCTGCCCGAGCTGGGGCACCTGGCCGCGAGCGCGGAGCGCGGGGCCACCATCGCCGGGCGCTGCAGCGTGTTCGCCAAGTCGGATATGATCCATCTGCAGCAGCGGGGCACGCCCATCGAGGAGATCGCCTACGGGCTCTGCCTGGCCCTGGCGCGGACCTTTGCCTCCACGGTGCTCAAGGGTCGCCCGGTGGAGCCGCCGGTGGCGCTGGTGGGCGGCGGCGCCGCCAACCGGGGCCTGGTGCGCGCCTTCGCCCGGATCCTCGGACGCGAGCGCGGCGACATCCAGGTCCCGGTGGAGCACCTCACCGCGGGAGCCTACGGCGCCGCATTGGGGGCCCGGGGAGGGCGCCCCCAGCCCGCGCGAGCCTGGCTCGAGGCCTTGCGCCAGCGGCCGGCACGCGCGGCGTGCGTCAGCGACATCTCGGGCTCGGGTGCGCCGGATCGGGGCGTTGAGCCGGCGCGAGCGCCCGGCGGACGCTCCGCGGTGGCGGCGTCCGAGCCGGCCGCCGTGACGAGGGCGCCGGTGGGAGGTCTCCGGATGCGAGACGCGCCGGCGGACCTGGCGGCGCTGAAAGCGCCCCCGCCGGCCGCTCTGGACGCGCTGCCCGAGGAGCCCACCCTGGAGGAGCTGGAGCTCGAGGACGGGCCGGTGCGCGTCTACCTGGGCGTGGACGTGGGCTCGGTGTCCACCAACGTGGTGCTGCTGGATGTCGCGGGGCGGCTCCTGCAGGGCGTGTACCTGCCCACCCGCGGGGCCCCCGTGCAGGTGCTCGACGAGGCCATGGCCCGGCTGGCGCAACGCTTCGAGGACCGACTGGAGGTCCTGGGGCTCGGCACCACCGGCTCGGGGCGGTACCTGGCCGCCCAGCTCCTGGGCGCGGATCTGGTCAAGAACGAGATCACGGCCCAGCTCGTGTCGGCGGCCACCTACGTCCCCGAGGTGGACACGATCTTCGAGATCGGCGGGCAGGACTCCAAGTACATCGACGCCACGGCGGGACGGCTGCGCGACTTCGAGATGAACAAGATCTGCGCGGCGGGCACGGGCTCCTTTTTGGAGGAGCAGGCCGAGCGGCTGGGGGTGCGCATCCACGGGGAGTTCGCCGAGCGGGCGATGGGAGGGACGCAACCCCGGGATTTGGGCACCCGGTGCACGGTGTTCATGGACGCGGAGCTGGTGCGCGCCCAGGCCCAGGGCACGCCGGTGGAGGACATCTGCGCCGGGCTGGCCTACTCGGTGGCCCGCAACTACCTGGAGAAGGTCGTGGCGGGCCGGCCGGTGGGCCGCACGGTGATGTTCCAGGGCGGCACGGCCTCCAACACCGCGGTGGTGGCGGCCTTCAACGCGCTGCTGGGCCGCCCGGTGCGCGTGCACCCCTACAACCGCGTCTCCGGGGCCATCGGCATGGCGCTGCTGGCGGCGCGGGAGCGGGAGCGTATGGGCGGGGATGCGCGCTCGGCCTTCCGCGGGCTGCAAGCCTGCCAGGAGCACACCGTGCGCACCTTCGAGTGCAACGGATGCGAGAACTGCTGCGAGGTGAGCCGGGTGCGGGCCGGGGGCCGGGTGGCGCACTTCGGCGACGTCTGCGAAAAGTACACGGCCCGGGACCGGGCGAAGGTGGAGGCCGCGGTGGCCGCCGACGCACCGGCCTTGGAACCGGGGGCGGACCCGGTTCCAGCGCCGGCATCGGCACCGATATCGATACCGGAACCGGGATCGGCGCCGGACTCGGCAGCGAGCTCGGCCCCCGCGGCGGCGTCTGCCGCTTCGGACGTCGGGGAAAACCGATCGCAAATCCCCGCGGCGGTCTGGCCCGACCTTTTCGCCGAGCGGGGCCGGCTGCTGGAGCGACACCTGCCGGAGCCGGGGGCGCCGGGGGCGCCGGGGCGACCGCGGGTGGGCCTGACCCGCGCCTCGGTGACCCTCGAGCTCATGCCGCTTTTTGCCCACGCCCTGGACGCCCTGGGCTTCGAGCCGGTGTGCTCGCCGGCGAGCACGGCGTCGCTGCTCGGGCGGGGGGAGGCGTCGCTCCTGGATAGCCTCCGCTTCGCCCGTAGGCGCCACCCCAAGCCAGG
>CAYFWA010000496.1:3241-5640 GCA_964346625.1 uncultured Myxococcales bacterium | reverse complement strand
GGGAGCGGGCGCCGGGGCGGGAGCGGGCGCGGGCGCCGGGGCGGGCGCGGGAGCGGGCGCCGGGGCGGGCGCGGGCGCGGGCGTCGATTCGACCAAGGCACCGCAGGCCGAGGTGATCCTGACCGTGCCGTTTCACGACCTGGATCCGCTGCGGGTGGTGTGGCACGGGAATTACCTGAAGTACTTCGAGATCGCGCGGGATCGGCTCTTCGGCGACCACGGCGTCACCCTCTACGAGTTCTTCCAGGAGCACCACTACCTGTTCCCCATCGTGCGCACCTCGAGCAAGCACGTCCACCCGCTGCGCTACGGCGACGAGTTCGTCTGCCGGGCCACGCTCAAGGAGGCCCGCGCCAAGCTGGTGGTGGCCTACGAGGTCCGCCTGGCCGCCGACGACACCCTCTGCGCGCGGGGGCGGAGTGAGCAGGTGGCGGTGCGCGCGGACGACTATTCGCTCGAGCTCCAGATCCCCGCCGCCCTGCGGCGCGCCTTCGGGGTGCAGCCATGAGCGTACTCCAGAGCCGGGGAGTGAACGCATGAACCCGACCCTGGCCCGCGGGCTCGCCGCAGGCGTGGTGGCGCTGCGCCGCTGGATCGCGGTGCTGGACCGCATCAACGTCTTCCCCGTGGCCGACGGGGACACCGGCCGGAACCTGGCGCTGAGCCTGGCGCCCCTCGCCGCGATGAAGCCCGAGGCGGCAAACGGGGGGGCGGCAAACGAGGGGGCGTCGACCGGGTTGGTGGCAAACGGGTTGGTGGCAAACGGGGTGGCGGCAAACGGAGTGACGGCAAACGGGGTGACGGCAAACGGGGTGGCGGCAAACGGAGTGACGGCAAACGGGGTGGCGGTCCAGGCCGTTGCGACGGACATGACCGTCGGCGCCGATCCGGCCGAGACGCTGCTGCTCGCGGCGCGGGGCAACTCCGGCAACATCGCCTCCCAGTTTCTGTCGGCCTGGCTGGAGGTGGAGGCGCTCGGGGACCTGCCGGCCGCGGTGTCCACCGGGCGCGACCGGGCCCGGGCGGCGGTGGGCGATCCGCAGCCGGGGACCATGCTCACCCTGTTCGACCGGCTGCAGGAGGCGCTTCAGGCTCACCCCCCGGCGGCGGAGTCGTCCTGGGTGGTGCCCGTGGTGGAGACGCTCTCCAGCGCGGTGCTCGAGACCCGGGCGCAGCAGGCCCGCAACCGCCGGGCCGGCGTGGTGGACGCGGGCGCTCTCGGCATGTGGATCGTGTTCGAGCGCTGCCTGCGGCGCTGCGTCGATTCCGAGCTCGCCCTGCCCACCCTGGCCCAGCGATTCGGGCCGTATTTGCAGGTGCACGCCGCGCCCACCGCAACCCCGGGGGACGCGCTGGAGGGGACGGCGAACGCGTCGTCCTTCGACGATGCGCAGAACGACGCGACGCGTGAGACGCCGGACCGCGCACCGAACGCCGCGCTGACCGGTGTTGCGCGCGACGCCACGCTGGCCGACGCGCCCGACGCCACGCTGGCCGACGCGCCCGACGCCACGCTGGCCGACGCGCCCGACGCCGCGCTGGCCGACGCGCCCGACGCCGCGCTGGCCGACGCGCCCGACGCCGCGCTGGCCGACGCCCCGGACGCCGAGCCCGAGGCCCGCTTCTGCGTGGACGCGGTGCTCCGGGTGCCGCGGGTCACGCCCGGCCCCTCGGGGGCCACGATGGCGACCGAGGCGACGGACGCCGCGCCGGCGGCGAGAGGCGCAGCGGATGTACCGAGCGCAGTGAGCGCGGCGAGCGCAGTGGGCGACGCGGCCCGGACCGAGGAGCAGCGGGTCATGCGCCTGGTGGAGAGCCTCGGCGAGAGCACGGTGACCATCGCGCGCGGCGAGCTGGTCAAGGTGCACCTGCACGCCAACGACCTCGAGGAGGTGCGCGCGCGGCTGGCCGAGCTCGGGGAGGTGGTGCAGCTCAACGCCGACGACCTTCAGGCCCAGGGGCGGGCCTTCGCGGCGGCGCGGCAAAACGCCCGGGTGCATCTGCTCACCGACGCGGCGGGGACCTTCACCGCCGACGACGCGGCGCGCTACGGAGTCACCGTGCTGCCGAGCTACATCCAGCTCGGGGAGTCCTCGGTGCCCGAGCTGCAGGTGGTGCCCGGCCGGCTGTTCGCGGCCATGCACCGCGGCGAGCGGGTCTCCACCTCCCAGGCCTCCACCGCGGAGCGCCACCAGCGTTACCGCGAGGCCCTGGCGCGGGGCCAGCCGGTGGTGTACCTGGCGGTGGGATCGGCGTTCACGGGCAACGTGGAGGCGGCCGAGCGGTTCCGCCGCGAGGCGCTGGCCGAGGAGCCGGCGAGCGCGGAGCGCAGCGACCGCAACGACCGCAACGACCGCGGCGACCGCGGCGACCGCGGCGACCTAGGCGACCGCAGCGAC
>CAYFWA010000496.1:0-3141 GCA_964346625.1 uncultured Myxococcales bacterium | reverse complement strand
CCGCAACGACCGCGGCGACCGCGGCGACCGCGGCGACCTAGGCGACCGCAGCGACTGCGGTGACAACCAGCGAGACGAAAACGAGCGCCCCCCGGTAGACCATCGCTTCACGGTGATCGACTCGGGCGCGGCCTCGGGGCGGCTGGGCGTGGTGGCCCTGGCCACCGCGCGCCTGGTGCAGCGCGGCGCGGATCGCGGGCAGGTCCTGCGCTTCGTCGACGAGGCGCTACAGGCTGCGCGGGAGTGGGTGTTTCTGGACCAGCTCAAGTACCTCGCCCGAGGCGGCCGCCTGTCACGCCCGGCGGCGTTTTTCGGCGACGCGCTGCGCATGAAGCCCGTGGTCTCGCCCCAGCCCACCGGCGCCGAGAAGGTGGGCACGGTGCGCCGGGCCCGCGACCAACTCCCCTTCGCCCTGGCGCGGCTGGACGAGCTGCCGCCGGCGCAGCCGCCCGCCCTGCTGCTGGTGCAGCACACCGATAACCGGGACCGGCTGCACGCCGAGATCCTGCCGGCCTTGCGGCGAGCCCATCCCAATGCGGAGATCCTCGTGCGGCGGCTGTCGCTGACCACGGCCGTGCACACCGGCCCGGGCACCTGGGCCCTGGCCTGCCTGCCGGCCCTGCCCGATCCGCTCCGGAACGCGGCGAACGACGACGGGCGCAGCGACGGAGGCCGCGGGAGCGCTGGCGCGCGCGAAAAAACGGGCACCGCCAAGGACGCCGGGCGTGGTGCCGGGAACCACGACGGGGACGGACCGCCCGCATCATGAGCCAACCGCCGCTCACCGCAGGGCCGCACCGCGTGGCCTGCTTGATCCCGGTGTACAACCACGCGAGCCGGGTGGCCGCGGTGGTGGAGTCCGCCCTGGCGCTGGGAGCGCCGGTGTACGTGGTGGACGACGGCTCCACCGACGGCACCGCCGACGTGCTGGCCCGGTTGCCCGAGGCCACGGTGCTGCGGCACGGAGAAAACCGCGGCAAGGGCGCGGCCCTGATGACGGGCTTCGCCGCGGCCATGGAGCGAGCCGACTGGGTGGTGACCCTGGACGCCGACGGCCAGCACGACCCGGCCGAGGCCACGCGCCTGGTGCAGGCCCTGCCCCCGCCGCCCGGGCCGCGCCCCATCGTGGTGGGCTGCCGCGAGGGCATGGACGACCCGGACACGCCGTGGACCAGCCGCTTCGGCCGCAAGTTCTCCAACTTCTGGGTCCGCGCCGGCGGGGGCGGCAAGCTCAGCGACACCCAGAGCGGCTTCCGGCTGTATCCGGTGCCCGAAACCCTGCAGCTCCGGCCGCGGGCCCGGCGTTTCCAGTTCGAGGTGGAGATCCTGGTGCTGGCGGGCTGGAGCCGCCTGCCGGTGCGGGAGGTGACCGTGCGCGTGGTGTACCAGGAGCGCATCTCGCACTTTCGGCCCTGGACCGACTTCTGGCGCAACTCGTCGACCTTCTCCCGTCTGATCTTCCAGCGCATCATGCTGCCGCGCTCTGCGCGCGCCCGCCGCATCCCTGGCCGGGAGGCTCCGGAGCAAGACAGCGACGACGGGGACGGCCGCGGCCGCGGCGGCCGTCGCGACCCGCGCGGCCGCGACCCGGGCGATCGCGACCCGGACGGCAACCACCGCGGCGACCGTGGCCCGGGCGACCGCGACCCGCGCGACCGCGACCCGGGCGATCGCGACCCGGACGGCAACCACCGCGGCGACCGCGGCGCGGGCGACCGCGACCCGCGCGGCCGTGGCGCGGGCGGCGCCGAGCGATAGGGGGCACGCGGGGATGCGACGGCTGCTCGCCTGGATCCTGTCCCTGTCCGCCGTGGCGGCCCTGCTTTGGCTCGGGCTCACTCACCTGGAGGTGGACGCGGACGTGGCCTCGGTGCTGCCGCGCCACGACCCGGTGGTCAACGACGCGCGCTACGTGCTCACCGAGCACCCCGCGGTGGAGCGGGTCTACGTGGACGTGCGGCTCGAGCGCACGGGCGCGGACACGGACCGCGCGGTCGGAGCGGGCGAGGAGGGGGGCGCTGAGGCATCGACCGTGGAGGCGGGAACAAACCCGGAGAAGGAAACGGCCGCGGAGGCGAGTGCGAAGGCGGAGGCGGGTGCGAAGGCGGAGGCGGGTGCGAAGGCGGAGGCGGGTGCGAAGGCGGAGGCGGATACGAGGGCGGAGAGGCCCGCGCCGGCGACCCTCAAGCGGGTGACGCAGCAGGTGGAAAAGCGCCTGGAGGCCACCGGGCTGTTTCGCTCGGTGGGGCTGCCGCGCACCATGGACGCCATGGCGGAGCTGTACGCGGGCCTGCCCGACCGGCTGCCCACGCTCTTTTCGGCTGCCGAGCTCGAGCGCGTGGTGCGCCCCCGGCTCGAGGCCGCGTGGCTGCGCCGCCACCTGGCCGAGCTGCGCCGGCAGCTCGCGGGCCTGGGGGGCATCGGCACGGCCCGCGCCATCACCCGGGACCCGCTTTCGCTGCGCGACGCGGTGATGGCCCGGCTGGCCATCCTGCGGCCGGGGCGCAAGGCGCGGCTCGACGGCCGCGTGCCGGTGAGCGCCGACGGGCACCACGCCCTGGTGGTGGCCGTGCCCCGGCGCGCCGGCTCGGACACGGACCAGGCCCGCCAGATCCTGCGCGAGCTACACCGGCTGGAAACGGAGCTGAACCGCGAGGCCGAGGGCCACCGCTACCGGGTCCACCTCACCGCGGTGGGGGGCTTTCGGGCGGCGCGGGACAACGAGCGCACCATCCGGCGCGACACCCAGCTCGCGTTGAGCATCGCGGCCCTGGGCATCGTGATCCTGATCCTGCTGGGATTCCCCCGGCCGCTGCTGGGACTGCTGAGCCTGGTGCCCGCGGCGGTGGGAGCGGCGGTGGCGGTGGCGGTGTACGCGCTCTTTTTCCCCAGCATCTCGGCCATCGCCCTGGGCTTTGGCGGCGCGCTGATCTCGATCACCGTGGACCACGGGCTCACCTTCCTGCTGTTTTACTCCGGCGCCAGCAGCGGCGGTCCGCGCCAGGGCGAGGCGGGTCGGAGCACGGAGAGCCGGGGCACGGAGAGCCGGGGTACGGCGAGCCGGGGCACGGAGAGCCGGGGCGGGGCGAACCGGGGCGAGGAGGGGCGGGGCGATGGTGGTGACCGGGAGCTCGGCGTAGC
>CAYFWA010000495.1:0-5645 GCA_964346625.1 uncultured Myxococcales bacterium | reverse complement strand
ACAGAATTGCGCCTCGGCGCCCTCGGTGCTTCGAAGTTATTCTTGCGCGAGCCCTAAGCTTGGCGCTCGCGGTCAGCGCTGGCAGCGTGGGCAGCGTCGGCTGCGCCGCCGCGGTGGACAACAACTGCGATTCCCAGACGTGTGACTCGGTCTGCCGCAACGCCGGCTACGCCCAGGGCTACTGCGGCATCGACCAGGACTGTCACTGCTCCTTCGACGTGCAGGGCAACAACCACTGGAACCCCTGGGACGTGCCGGACGCGGGCGACGCCTGCGGTGGCACCTGCCCCACCCGGCAGCTCTGCTGCGACGGGCAGTGCAAGGACGTGGAAAGCGACCCGCAGAACTGCGGCCTGTGCGGGCGGGTTTGCGGCGAAGGGGAGCAGTGTGTCAACGGCTGGTGCGTCTGCGGCGACGTGGGAAGCTGCATCGAGGGCTACGAGAAGTGTTGCGAGGGCGTCTGCGTCAACATCCTGTATGATCCCACCAACTGCGGCGACTGTGGCGTACGGTGCGAGCTCGAGACGGGGCCCGAGTGTCTGGAAGGTACCTGCGTCTGTCCGGACCTGACCGCAAACCCTCGAGCCTGTGATGGCACCTACGAGGACATGTGCTGTGAGCGAACCTTCCTGGCCGCCGGAGGCTGTTTCAATCTCGGGGATGATCGAGAGCACTGCGGGACCTGCGACCACACCTGCCCGGTGTTCGAGGGCTCCATCTGTCTCCAGGGCCAGTGTACCGAGTCACTTAATTAGGGCGGGCGACCTCCGTCGCGCTCGACCATCGGGAGGGTACGCTCATGTTCACGGTCACCACGTACCGCGGCCCGGCGTTGATCGCCGCGGAGCTCAGCGGTCGCTCGAGCGCTGACGAGCTGCAGCATCTCACCCGGGACATCGACTACCGTTTGCGCGCGGCGGGGGACCCGCCCCCGGCCTTGCTGCTGGATGTGCGGGACCTCGAGGAGACCGGGACCCATCTCACGGAGCTGCTGGAGAGCTACCTGAAGCGGACCTTGGATGCGCGGATTCGCGTGGGCCGGGTGGTAGCCAGCGAGATCGTGGCCCACCAGCTCGACCGCGTGGCGGCCGAGGCGGGGTTGCAGGATTGGATCCGGCACTTCTGGACGCCCGAGCCCGCCCTGGCCTGGTTGCGCGAGCCGAGCGGATGATTCTGGCACGCAAAAGCCGAAGGCCATGCAGAAAACCAACCTCATCGTCGCCATCGCCCTGCTGGGCACGGTGGCCGTGGGCGGCGCGCTTTGGCTGTGGGAGCGGCAGCGCCAGGCACCCGCGGCCGAGTCGTCCGCCGAGCGGCTCCTGATCGGCTTCGCGCCGGAGCGCGTCCGGCGGGTCCGCATCCGGGTCGGAGCGCTGACCCTCGATCGCCGGCGCCACCATGGCCGCTGGAGCCCGGTGCCCGGGCGCCCGGACAGCGGCGCGGCCGTCCGCATCGACCTCATCTTGCGGCGGCTGGCCACCCTGCGCGCGCGCCCCGCTCGGGGGAGGGCGAAGGCCCCTCCCCGCCCCCGCCGGGCGTTGCCGAGCGACGCGGTAGCCGCCATCGACGTGTGGCGAGGCCGCGCGCGCCCGTTGCGCCTGCGATTCTTTCAACGAGGACATCGCGTGTTGCTGCGCACCAGCGATCATCCCGGACTCTATGCGGTGGACGCCGGGATTCTTCGTCTCCTACGCCGGGAGGTCCGCCAGGCTGGCCAGACCCCGGCGCTGCCGGTGTCCCTCGACAAGATCGCCTCGGTGACCGTGAAGCGCGATGGCCGAGAGACCACCCTGGTGCGCCGCGGCGGCCGCTGGTTCGTCGAGGACGGAGGCGCCTTGGCGCCGGCGGAGCCGGCCGCCGTGGGGCGACTGCTGCGGGAGCTGCGAGGCCTGCGCATCACCCACCGGCTCGGTCAGGGAGCGGCCGCCCGACGCGAGCACGGGCTGGACAGTCCTCGGGTTTCGTTCACGGTGGAAGACGGGAAACCTCACCGCCTCGCCCTGGGGGGGCCCTGCCCCAAGGACGAAGGGGCGCGTGTCGCGGCGGTGGGAGGGGACCTGCAGCGGCTGGTTTGCGTCACGCCCCCCGCCCCCAAAGCCTACGCCGCACGGTTCGTGTCCAACCACCTGTTCAACCTCGGACCCGACGAGGTGAAGGCGGTGAGCGTCAAATGGGGGACGCGGACCCTCGCGCTGGTGAACCGTCCGGCGGGGGGGGGCTGGACCTTGATCTCGCCCGACGAGCGGAAGGTGGCTCCCCAGGCCGCCCGCGCCCTGGTGGACACCCTGGCCCGACTGCGAGGCAAGCCGGTGCCTGCAGAACAGATCATGCCCCCTCCGGGGGCCCGCTCCGCTGGGGGCCTCAAGCTCACGCCCCTGCGCGGCGCCTCCGAGCGAATCGACCTCTGGGCCGCGGCTGGGGCTGACCGTCCTCGCTGGGCACGCCTCGCCGGGGGGGGGCGCTGGCTGACCCTCGATTCCACCGACGCCTGGCTGCTCACGGCGGACCCGGTGGTGTTGCGCCCGCGCACGATCTGCCAGGCCGAGCCCGCGCGCATCTTCGGCCTGTCGCGCGCCGGCCTCGGGGGCCGCACCGAGGTGATCCGGCGCGACGGGGCCGAGTACCGCCTGGTGGTGCTCGCCGGGAAGCTCCCTCACCGCAAGGCCCTGGACATCGCCAGCAACCTCCATGAGCACCAGTCCACCAAACGCGTCGAGCGCACCCAACGCGGGCGACGCTGGACCCGGCCCGTGCTCCTGGTGTCCGAGGCGGATCGGCAGCTTCGGGCCACGCTGTTTCGCCGAATCGCGCGCCTGAGGGCGGTCTCCTTCGTATCCGCCTCGCCTCAACGCACGCACGGCTTCGACCGCCGCTCGCTGCGCCTGGGCTATGAATACCACCACCACTGCGAGGTAGACGACCAGGGGCGGCGCAAGTGCCAGAGGGGACGCTGTGAGGTGGAGCTCGGTGCCACCACCGAAAAAGGGGGCTGCTACGGTCGGAAGGCCGGTGAGCAGGCCGTGTTTCTCGCTCCGGAGTCGCTGTGCCGCGCGGTCAGGCAGCCTCTTTTGCGCCGCCAGGTGACCGAGTCTCCACTGCACGCCCTGCACCGTATCGAGCTGCACGCGGGATCCGCGAAGCTCACCCTGGCTCGCCAGGAATCCGGCCAGTGGCGTCGCCCGGATGGCAGCCGGGTGGCCGGGGCGCGGGATCTGGGGATCACGTTGCTGTTCCTGGCGCCGCTTCGGGCCCGGCGGGTGGTCGCCTACACGTCCAACCCTTCGAAAACGCCGGTGTTGCGCGTGCGTCTGCAGTCGCCGAAGACACCCGAGGTCCGCCTGCGCTTCTACGCGGCCGCAGAAAAGGAGGCCTCGCGCTACCGCGTCCGCCGCGCCGATCGGCCGGCGACCTATGAGGTCCCCGCGGGCCCGGTGCAGCGACTGCGGGCCCTGGTGCGGCCCCCCGAGCCGCGGTAGCCTGGGGGGCGAAGATCGTCTATTGTGAGGCGAGCCATGGATTCCTCGAAGCCAGCCAGCAACTCGGCGGTCCGCGAGAGCGTCGCGAAGCTGTCCTCCATGTCCCTGGAGGTCACGCAGACGCCCACCACCTTGGACATGCCCCGTCGGCTGTTTCACCCGGTGACCGGCATGGTGACGCTCACCAGCCTGTTTCGGGACGTGTCGGAGCTGATGGAGCAGTTCCCCGATCTCACGCTGGTCTACATCCACATGCCCACCAGCGAGATCGTCGAGGATCGCTACGGGTGGGAGGCCCACGAGGCCTACACCGGCATGTGCGCGAACTTCCTGCAGGGGCTCACGGCCACCCTCTCCCGGGAGCGGGGGGGCGGCCTGCTGATGCACGCCTTTGCGGACGACTACGTGATGCTGATCCCGTACCGGAAACACGACGAGAAGCTGGAGGGCACCATCGGCGACGGTGTGCAGCGCCACCTCCACGCCATGGACGGCGACCTGGCCTCGGTGAGCAAGATCTACGTGGGCATGGAGACCATCCAGGCCTTTTCACGGGTGCACGCCGAGCGGTTGGTGTTCCGCGGCATCCAGGAGGCCGCGTCCCGGGCGATGGACATCGGCCAACGGGAGCTCATGGCGCAGGCCCGGGTGCTCGACGAGGTTTTGCAGCGGCGCGACTTCGCGATGCACTACCAGCCCATCGTCACCACCGCTCAGGCCGAGATCTTCGGCTACGAGGCCCTCGTGCGGTGCCAGGCACCCACCCTCAGAAGCCCGCTGATGTTGTTCGACATCGCCGAGCGCTCCGGGCGTATCCGCCCCTTGAACCGCACCCTGCGAGAGATGACGGTGGAGCCCTTCGCCGCGCTGCCGGCCCCGGAGTTCATGTTCATCAACCTGCACGTGGACGACTTCGCGGATCCGAAGCTGCTCAATCCCCCCAAGCCGATGCTCGACTACGCGAGCCGGATCGTGCTGGAGGTCACCGAGCGCGCCGCCATCCGGAACATGGAGCGCTTCCGGAAAAACATCCAGACCATGCGGGACTACGGATTCCGCATCGCCCTGGACGATCTGGGCAGCGGCTTCAGCGCCCTCAACACCCTGGCCGAGATCGTCCCGGAGTTCATCAAGCTCGACATGGCGCTCATCCGGGGCATCGACACCAACGCCGTACGTCAGAACCTGGTCCGCAACATCCGCGCCTTCGCCGACGACCTGGGGGTCCAGGTGGTCGCCGAGGGCGTAGAGACCCGGGGTGAATACGAGATGGTGCGCGAGCTCGGCTGTCATCTGGTGCAGGGCTTTTTCTTCGCCCGCCCCGCCAAACCCTTCGTCCGGGATTTGGACAACACCGCGGACTGATCCCGGCCCCGGCGATGCCGCCGACGGTCCCCCATCCCGACTTTGCCCGGCTCGGTGACGCTCCCGACGGCGACTCGCCTCGCCGCTCCGCGTTCGAATGGATGCTCCGGATCGCTGAAATCCGGGACGTACGCCTCCACGCTGTCGGGGGACTGCACGAAGCCGTGCTCGAGCCCCCAGAGGGCGAGGGCCGCCTGGGCGACGTCGTACTCTTCGGCTCGCAGCGGCCGATCCAGCGGAGGGGGAACCGCGAGCCCTCGCGGGGGCCGATATTGCGCCATCAGGCTCACCGGCGTGGCGGGGGGCAGGCGTTGGGCGATAAAGCCGAGCACCGCGTCGGTTCCGGCCTGATCCCCGGGCAACACCAGGTGTCGGACCAGCAGGCCTCGGGTGGCGAGCCCCTCTCCGTCCACCTGTAGGGGACCCACCTGCCGCGCCATCTCCCGCACGGCCGCCTGGCTGCGCTCCACGTAGTCCGGTGCCCGTGACCAGCGACGGGCGGGCTCGGGGCTGCCGTACTTGAGGTCTGGGAGGTAGATGTCCACCACCCCCTCGAGCAAGGCCAGCACCGAGACCCGCTCGTAGGCAGAGCTGTTGTGCACCACCGGCCTGTGCAGCCCCTGCTGCACGGCGAGCCACCAGGCCTCGACCACCTGAGGTAGCACGGGCGTGGCGGTGACCCACTCCACGTTGTGGCACCCCTGCGCCTGAAGCGCGAGCATGTGCTCGGCGAGCTCGGCCGGCTCCATCGGCCGGCCGGGGTCCCGGGCGCCCGCCCGCCCCTGGCCCAATCGATCCGACCCC
>CAYFWA010000494.1:0-5653 GCA_964346625.1 uncultured Myxococcales bacterium | reverse complement strand
TGGCACTTGCTGGCTGCGCGGGGTTTGGCGGTTCCCCGAGCGGGAAGAGGCTGCAACGGATGGAGCAATCTCCGAACTACGCGCAGGGGCGCTTCCGCAACCTGTACCCAATTCGCCGGATCCGGGTGGGGGCGGCGCTGCGTGCCTTCGCCGGCGCGAGCCGCCACCGCGAGCCCCGCCAGCCGATTCCGGTGGTGCGGCGGTCCCGGCGGTCCTTTGCCAAGCCCTCACCCAGCGGGCTGCGGGTCACGTGGATCGGTCACTCCTCGGCGCTCCTGGAGCTCGACGGGCGGCGCTTTCTGCTGGATCCCGTCTGGAGCCGCCGCGCGTCCCCGATCCAGCTTGGCGGCCCCAAGCGCTTTTTCGATCCGCCGCTGCGTTTGCAGGATCTGCCGCGGATCCACGCCGTGGTGATCTCCCACGATCACTACGACCACCTCGATCGGCACACCGTGGAGCAGCTCGCTCGGACCCCGGTGCGCTTCGTGGTCCCGCTGGGAGTGGGCGCTCACCTCGAGCGTTGGGGCGTGCGCCCGCGACGCATCACCGAGCTCGACTGGTGGGAGCGGACGAAGGTGGGCGGGGTAACGCTGATGGCCGTCCCGGCGCGCCACGGATCGGGCCGCGGGATGCTCAGCCTCAACCACACCCTGTGGGCGAGCTGGGTGCTCATGGGCCCGCGGCACCGTGCGTTTTTCAGCGGGGACACGGGGTATTCCCCCACCTTTGCCGAGGTGGGGAGCCGGTTCGGGCCTTTCGACGTCACGATGATCGAGTCGGGCGCCTACAACGCCCAGTGGGCCGACTTCCACCTGGGGCCCGAGCAGGCCGTGGCCGCCCACCAGGATCTGCGTGGCCGGGTCTTCATGCCCATCCACTGGGGCACCTTCGTGCTCGCGCCCCACGGCTGGACCGAGCCCGCCGAGCGGGTCCGCGTTGCCGCCCGGGCGGCGGGTGTCACGGCGGTGATCCCGCGGCCGGGCGCGAGCTTCGAGCCCACCTCGCCGCCCCCCCTCACGCGGTGGTGGCCGGACAACCCCTGGCAGACCGCCGACCAGGCGCCCGTGATCTCCTCTCGCCCCGCAGGGTTCGACTGGTGGCGCGCTCGGTTCGCTCCTCCCGTGACGCCGCGTCAGGCCGCGCCGGCTCGCCAGGGAGTGCCGCCCGCTGCGAAGCCCTCCCAGACCGGGCAGTGATTGCGCGGGACCGCCGCGAACGGCCAGCCGAGCAGGAGATCAGGGCTCGGTGGCGATGGCCTGCTCGGACACCAGGTAGTTCTCCATGGAGCGCAGGTCCATGAAGGAGCGGATGTGCAGGCCCACCCGGAGCATGTTGAGGGGCGCGCGCAGCGGGCCTCCGAACAGCCGCAGGGGGTTGAGCAGATCCTGGCGGGGGTCGAAGCTCTCGGTGACGATGCCCTCCCAGGGAGGCGAGCCTGGCAGCACGGGCTCTCGTACCGTGTTTCGCACATAGCTGCGCAGCGGATGGATCTCGAGCGACATGGGCGTGTGCTTGCCGTGCCACTCTGCCAGGAAGCGCTCGCGGGACATCCGCGGGTGGCGGCGGAAGAGCGTGAGGAGGCAGGCGCCCGGGCAGCGCTCGCCAGGGTTCGCAGGTCGCGGGCGTTCCACGGGCTGGGCCTCGTTCACCCGGTAGCCGGACCAGACGCCACCCAGCGCCTGCAGCCTCTCGCCGACCCGGGCGCCGAGATCCTCGGGCTGTCCCTTGACGGAGACCAAAGCCACGGGCGTCCTCCGAAACGGGATCAGGCTGAGCCGCGGCGGGGGCTCCGCGGTCACGTGCAGCCATGCCTCGTCGGCGTCGAGGCCGTCGAGCTGCCGCGGCACGGCAGTCCGCGCCCGGGCCGCGAACGCGGCGTGGTCTCCGCGGGCTTGGCCATCGTCGGGCGCGGGCCGCCAAAGGTACTGCCAACTTGGCACGAGCGCACCTCCTCCGATCTGTGCTGAGCGTCGGATGCACCGGAGACTCTACTGGGGAGGTGTTTCGGGTCAAGCGGCGATGCGCGCGGTGGAGGCGCTTTGGGCACAGGGAACGCCTGCCGTAATCGTTCGGGGGGCCAGTTGGACCGCAGTCGCGCTGCCCGGTGACCTGGATCAGCGGTGTGGGAAGCGGATGGTTGCCAGGGTCTCGGCAAAAGGCGCTGCATCGGGACATTGGCGAGAGGGCTTTGTAAGCCCAGGCCGCTACCCGCGCCTTCTCCTTGGCAAAGGAGGGATCTCCGCAGCACGGCACCCGGATCCGCTCGCGGGGGCTCCGCTGGCGCTTGGGCACGCGCTGCAGGTGCGCCATGGGCAGGGTCAGCGCCCCGCGCCCCGTGCCCCGCGTCCCGTGCCTCGCGCCCCGCGCCCCACGTCCCGTGCCTCGCGCGCCCGCGCTCCCAGCCACGCGCTTCGCGCCCCGAAAGCGGTGCGATTGTTGTATCCTGGGCTCATGCGAAATCTGAACCTTTTGCTGAAGAAAGTGGTGGGCATCGGGGCTGCGGTGCTGGGGCTCCTGGTGAGCGGCGCGCCGGGGTGGGCGGCGGACATCCAGGCGGATCCGTCCACCTATCGCGGCCTCCTGCCGACGCTGCAACCCGGGGACCGGCTGATCCTGGCCGCGGGGGATTATCCTGACGGGCTGCCGGTGACGGATCTGGAGGGGACGGCGAGCGCCCCCATCGTGATCACCGGCCCCGAGAGCGGAGACCCGGCGGTGTTGCTGGCCGACGCCTCCCGCAACACCGTGTCCATCCGGCGATCGGCCCATGTCACCCTCCGGTACCTGACCCTCGACGGGCAGCAGATCGCCTACGTGGACGCCGTGAAGGTGGAGGGCGGGGCGGACAACTGGGCCCACCACATCATCCTGGAGCACCTGACCATCGTCAACCACGATCCCAACCAGCAGACCGTGGGGATCTCCACCAAGGCTCCGGCCTGGGACCTGGTGATCCGCCACAACGTGATCCACTCCGCGGGCACGGGGATGTACCTGGGCAACTCCGACGGCTCGGCGCCCTTCATCCGGGGGCTCATCGAGCACAACCTCGTGGCGGATCCCGAGGGCTACTGCATGCAGATCAAGCACCAGAACCCGCGCCCGTCCCTGAGCGGGATGCCCCCCGACGGCTCGGTCACGATCATCCGCCACAACGTGTTCATCAAGGACGACGATCCCTCGGGCTCCGGAGACCGGCCCAACGTGCTCATCGGGCATCTGCCCCTCAGCGGGGCGGGCCAGCACGATCGGTACGAGATCTACGGCAACCTGTTTTTCCACAACCCGCGGGAGGCGCTGTTTCAGGGGGAGGGGAACCTCCACCTGCACGACAACCTGTTCGTGGACAGCGGGGCCGGCTGGCCGGCGGTGAACATCCGACCGCACAACGACGTGCCCCGGGAGGTGCTCGTCTATCACAACACCGTCTACGGCGCCGACACGGGGATCACGCTCACCGGGGCCGACCCCGGCAGCATCCAGGCCGTGGTGGGCAACGCGGTGTTCGCCACTACGCCGCTGGCCATCGGGAGCACGCCGGCCGCGGAAAACGTCACCGACAGCGTGGCCAACGCCGGCACCTACGTGCTGAGCCCGGCGGCTGATCTCGCCACCCTCGACCTGTATCCCTCGCCATCGGGCGCCCTGCAGGGGGCGGCGCTGGATCCCGCGGAGCCCATTACGGGCCTGTCCGCGGATCTTACCGCGGACGTCGACCATGACCTGGACTTCAACGGCGTCGCCCGGGGCTTCACCTGGCGCGGCGCCTACCACGGCGGCGAGGCCGCGAACCCGGGGTGGCATCCGGCCGAGGACATCAAACCCGAGACCGGCGCGACCCCAGGACCCGACGCCGGGACGCCTTCGGCCGACGCGGGGCCGGGGGCCGACGCGGCGTCGGGGGCCGACGCGGCGGGACCGGGCGCGGACGGCGCCCCGTCGCCTCCGGGTGACTCCGGCGGCGGGTGCAACTGCGCGAGCGCTGCCCGCGGCTCCGCCGCTAGCGCGGGCCCCGGCCACGGCCTGGCCTGGCGCGGGTGCGCCGTGCCGTGGCTGATGCTGTTTCTGTGGCTCGCCTTGTGGTTGCGGTCGATGCGACGAACGGCGCGGAATCCGTTCCCCCGCGGGCGCGCTCCGTGATAGGCTGCCCGCGTGACGGGCCGCGCCGGTGTACCGAGAGAACCGCGCCCGACGTCCCGACCGTCGTTTTCGCCGGGTCGGGCTGGGCGGACCGATTCCGACCAACAAGCTGTTTGGCTCGAGATCGTGGGGGAGCTCCGCGTCCAGCGTAATGAGCGGCTTCGGCCGGGGCAGGGCGGGAGCGCGTGGGCCGACGAGCGCTGCCAGGAGGGTCGACGAACGAGCCCGCGAGCGCGGAGCCGCGCGGACGTGAGGGTTGGCAATGGGGTTGGCGAGCGCGGATACGAAAACGGATTCACGAGGTGGCGTTATTGCGATCATGGTCACTGTTGGTGCTGTTGGTGCCATTGACGCCATTGCCGCCATTGAAACTATTGCGAGAGGAGACGATTGAACATGGTGCAGCATGGGAATGGACCGCTCTTCATGGAGCCGAACCCGGATCAGGCGCGGGCGTTCTTTGCGCAGAAGTCCCGGGCCCTGTCGGACAAGCGCACCACCGAGAAGGAGGCGGTGGCCCGCTACATCCACGACGGGTGCTACCTGGCCATCGGGGGGTTCGGGGCCAACCGCATCCCCACCGTGGTGCTGCACGAGATCCTGCGGGCCGGCCGCAAGGGGTTGGGCTTTCTCGGCCACACATCCACGCACGACTTCGACATCCTGTGCGCCGGGCGGTGCCTGGATCGGGTGGACGCGGCCTACATCGTCGGCCTGGAGGCCCGCGGCCTGTCGGCCAACGCGCGGCGATACATGGAGTCCGGCGAGGTGGAGGTCACCGAGTGGACCAACTACGCACTGGCGGTGCGGCTGCGCACGGCCGCTGAAGGCAACTCCTTCGGGCTGGTGCGCTGCATGCACGGCACCGACACCTTCGCCCGGTCCGCGGGCAAGATCATCGAGTGCCCGTTCACCGGTGACAAGTACGTCGCCCTGCCGGCCGTGTGGCCGGACGTGGCGGTGATCCACGTCCACGAGAGCGACATGTACGGCAACTGCCACATCCGGGGCATCTCCGTGGCCGACCTGGAGCTGGCCCGGGCGGCCCGGCGTCTGATCATCACCGCCGAGCGCGTGGTGGACTCCGACGAGTTCCGGGCGGACCCCTCGGCCACGGTGATCCCCTACTTCCTGGTGGACGCGGTGGTGGAGGCGCCCTTCGGCTCCTACCCGGGCAACATGCCCTACGAGTACTTCTCCGACGAGGCACACCTGTCCCAGTGGCTGACCCTGGGGCGGGACCCCGAGCGCTTCGAGGAGTTTTTGCAGGAGCACATCTACGGCGTGGATTGCTTCGAGGAGTACCTGGAGCGCTGCGGCGGGCTCAAACGCCTCAAGGAGCTGCAGCAGCAAGAACGGCTGGTGGGCCGAGTGTAAGGAGTCGATCACGAATAATCTGATCGTTCAGGACGCCGATCCATCCCGGCTGGCTGCGTTGCTCATCGGTTGAATATCCCGCATATTCGCCCTCTTCGCGCCTTGCCAGCCGGGCGCCTCGGCGCCCTGAACTGGA
>CAYFWA010000493.1:0-5656 GCA_964346625.1 uncultured Myxococcales bacterium | reverse complement strand
CCGCCCGGGTCCACGCCGCCGCCACACGAGCCGCCCGCGCCCGCGCCGCCGCCACGCGAGCCGCCCGGGTCCACGCCGCCGCCACGCGAGCCGCCCGGGTCCACGCCGCCGCCACGCGAGTCGCCCGGGTCCACGCCGTTGCCACGCGAGTCGCCCGGGTCCACGCCGCCGCCACGCGAGCCGCCCGGGTCCACGCCGCCGCCACACGAGCCGCCCGCGCCCGCGCCGCCGCCACACGAGCCGCCCGCGCCCGCGCCGCCGCCACGCGAGCCGCCCACGCCCGCGGCGCCGCCGCGCGAGCCGCCCGCGCCCGGCGACGCCGCGCCGGCGCCCGACGCCGGTGGGGAGCCGGCGCCCCCCACGAATCCCGAGGTGGTGCGGGTAGACGCGCACCTACCCGAGCCCCGAGCCGTGGGGCGCCGCGCGGGCGGGTCCGCGGCGGGACACGGGGACGGCCGGGGCAAGACCCTCGGGGTCAAGCCCCGAACCACCGGGGACGAGCCGGTGGACGTGGCGGCAAGCCTGCTGGCCGCGGCGACCCGGGAAGGACCGGGGCGCTCCACCCCCGTGCCCGCGGTCCGAGACCACGACCTGCGCGCCCGGCGGGTGGCGGCCCGGTCCAAGCGGCTGATCTGCTTCCTGGTGGACGCGAGCCGCTCCATGGCCACCCGGCAGCGGCTGGAAGCCGTGCGCCAGGCCTGCCGGCAGCTACTGGAGCAGAGCTATCAGGGGCGGCACCAGGTGAGCGTGGTGACGGCCGGCGGCGACGAGCCGGCGCTGGTGGTGGCGCCCACCCGGAACGTGGAAGGGGTGGATCGGCTGCTGGGCGACGTGGAGGCCGGCGGCCGGACGCCCCTCGCGGCCGCCCTCGCGCTCTGCGGCCGCGAGCTCCGCCGCGCCGCGGAGCGCGGGCTCGCCCCAACGCTGGTGGTGCTCACCGACGGGCGCGCCAACGTGCCCCATGCGCCGGACGGCGACGCGGTGTCGGACACGCTGGCCGAGGCAGGCCGGCTCGCCGAGATGGGCGCGGACGCCCTGGTGGTGGACACGGAAAACGACTTCATCAACCTGGGGCTGGGCCGCGATCTGGCCGAGTCCCTGGGCGCCGACTACGTGCAGGCCGAGGCCCCGGACGCCGACGGCGTGCTCCGCTGGCTGAGGCGACCCTGATGGCCACGCTGCTCTTTGTCACCTCGGGCAACAACCTGGAGCACCTGGGCCGAGCCCTGGGCGTCGTGGAGCCCGAGCAGGGCGTGCCCCTCACCGTCCGCAACCGCTTGGTATACCAGTTGACCGAGCGTGCGGACGGGCTGGACGACGTAGAGGCGCAGGCACGCCAGGCGGACGTGGTGCTCTTCGACCTGCGCACCGCCGGCGAGCTCACCGAGGTGCTGCGGCGGGTACGGGCCGAGCGCCCGGAGGCCACCTTCATCCCGCTCATGGGCGGGTCCATGGAGATCCTGTCGCTGTGCCGCATGGACTCCTTCACCATGGACCGGGCGGCGAAGCGAAGCCGGGGCGGCCCGGTGAACTTCCGGCGTATCCAGCAGATCACCAGCTTCATCGAGAAGCTCGGCGGGGTCCTGCCGGTGGGGCCCCTCAAGCACGCCCGCCACTGGGTTCAGATCATCCGCTACTGGACGGCCGGGGGCCCGGACAACGTCGAGAACCTGCTGCGTCTGGTGGTGCGGGAGTACGCCGGGGGAGCGGGCCCCCGGCCCCGCCCCCCGGTAGAGCGTCCGGTGCTGCGCCTCGAGGATCCGGACGAAGGGCGCAGCTACGCCACGCCGGAGGCCTGGCACCGCGCGCACCGCGCGCACCCCACCGACCCGGAGCGACCCACGGTGGCCGTGTTGTATTATGGCGGGTTGCACCGGGACGTGTCCGTGGTGGCCGTGCGCGCCCTGCGCGAGGCCCTCGGCGAGCGCGCGCAGCTGCTGCCCATCGCCACCGATGGCGTTCAGAGCCTGGACGGGGTGAAGCGGTTCCTCCTGGCCCCGGACGCACCGCCGGTGCACGCGCTGATCAACTTGATGTGGTTCCGCCTCGACGGCGGCCCCCTGGGCGGAGATCCGTCGGCCACGGTGGACGCCCTGCGCCAGCTCGACGTGCCGTACCTGGTGCCGGCCACGCTCTACTCCCGCGAGCTCGACACCTGGCGCGCGTCCCCGGAGGGGCTGAGCCCGGTGGAGACCTACGCCACGGTGGTGCTGCCGGAGCTGGACGGCGCCTGGGGGCCCGTGCCGGTGCTCGGCCTCGAGCGGACCGAGGTGGACGGCTTCCAGGTCACCCGCGGCGTGGCCCTGCCAGAGCGCGTGGAGCGGCTCGCCAACCGGACCCTGGCCTGGATCCGGTTGGCGCGCAAGACGCCCGCCGAGCGACGGATCGCCGTGGTGATCTACGACTATCCGCCCGGTCCCGGCAACCTGGGCAACGCGAGCTACCTGGACGTGAGCGCGAGCCTCGCCGCCCTGCTGGACGGGCTCGCCGGGGCCGGATACGACACGGGCCCCGGCGACGATCCGAACCGCGCCGCCCCCCTGGCCGCCCTGGTCCGCGACGCGCGGATCAACACCCGCCCGGAGGAGAACGACGGTCCTTGGGCGGGGCCCTGCCTCTCCCGGAACGCCTACGAGGCCGCCTTCGCGCGGCTCCCCACCGCCGCCGCGAAGCGCATGACTGCGGCCTGGGGCCCGCCCCCCGGCCGGGTGGCCGTGGACGAGGCCGGCCTGCGGATCCCCGGGCGCTGGCACGGACAGATCTTCGTGGGGGTCCAGCCGGTGCGCGAGCCCGGCGGGCCGGCGGACGCCGCCACCCACGACCGGGATCGCCCGCCTCACCACCAGTACCTCGCCTTCTACGAGTACCTGCGCCACTCGGGGGTGGACGCCGTGGTGCACCTGGGCACCCACGGTACGGTGGAGTTCCTCCCCGGCAAGGAGCATGGCCTGTCCGGAGAGTGCTACCCAGACCTGCTGCAGGGGAACCTCCCGCAGCTGTACGTCTACACCCTAGCGAACCCGTCGGAGTCCTCCATCGCCCGCCGGCGGTGGCAGGCGGTGCTGGTGAGCCACCACACGCCGGACTTCGTGCCCGCGGAGCTCTACGGCGAGTACCAGGCGCTGCTGGATCGACTCGAGGCCCTGGAGCGGCCTGGCCTGGACGCGGCCTCCCGGGCCGAGCTGCAGGATCGCGTGCGGTCCGAGGCGGCGGCCCTGGATTTGCCCGCCGACGATCTGGAGGCGTTGCACGACGAGCTGCGCGAGCTGCAGGCGGCCGAGATCCCGGACGGCCTCCACGTCCTGGGCGCACCCAAGTCCGGCCGCTCCCTGGTGCGCTACCTGGCGCAGCTGTTTCGCCGCACCGTGGACGGTGTCCACGTGGCCGGGCTGCTCGAGCCCCTCGGCGTACCCGCCGGTGACCACGCCGACCGTCTCGCCGCCTGGGCGCGATCCTTCGTCGAGCAGGGCGCGCTGCCGGAGGCGCTCCGCCGCGCCCTACCCCGACGCGAGACGCGGGGACTCGAGGACGCCCTGCGCGAGGTCGCCCGGGGCTACCTGGCCGACGACGAGCTCGGGGGCCTGTTGCGCGGCCTCGACGGACGGTTCGCGCCGCCCGGTCTCATGGGGGATCCCCTCCGGTCCCCGGCGGTCTACCCCACGGGGCGCAACGGAGCGAGCTTCGATCCCACCCGGATCCCTCTGGCGGAGGCCGTGGAGCGCGGCGCACAGCTCGCCCGGGCCCTGGTCGCGCGCCACGAGGAAAGCCACGGGAAGCCGCCGCGCAGCGTCGGCCTGGTGCTCTGGGGCTTCGAGACCGCCCGCACGGGCGGCGAGACCATCGGGCAGCTGCTGCACCTGGTGGGGGCGCGCCTGCGCCCTGCGGCCGGGTGGCTGCCCAGCTTCGAGCCGGTGCCCACCACCGATCTCCGTCGCCCCCGGGTGGACGTATACCTGATGATCTGTGGCTTCTTCCGGGACATGTTCCCCACGCTGGTGCGCGACCTGGACAAGCTCCTGCGCCGCATCGCTGCCCTCGAAGAGCCCGCGCGGGTCAACCCGCTGCGGGCCCACGTGGCGCGAGACGCGGACGCCCTGAACGACACCCTGGCCGGGGCGCGGATCTTCGGCCCCCGCCCCGCCGAGTACGGCACGGGGCTGCCCGCGGTGGTGGAGGGGGCCGCCTGGCAGGAGGCCGCCGAGCTGGGGGACCACTTCGCCGGCGCCATGGCCCACGCCTACGGCGAGCGGCTCCACGGGGAACCCGCCGCCGCGGCCCTGCGCTCGCAGCTCGGGCGCACCGAGGTGGTGGCCCAAATCGTGGACGGCGCCGAGTACAAGCTCGGGGACCTGGATCACTACTACGAGTTTATCGGAGGAGCAACGCGCGCCGTGGAGAACGTCCGTGGCGAGCGGCCGGAGCGGCTGATTGGCGACTCGGCGCGGCACACGCCCCGGCTGCAGGACACGGACGAGGCGCTGCAGCACTACAGCGTGACGCGCCTGCTCAACCCGCGCTGGATCGACGGGATGCTGGCCCACGACTACCACGGCGCCAAGAAGATCGAGGAGCGCGTTACCAACCTGGTGGGCCTGGCGGGCACCGTGGGCGTGTCCCCCGAACTATTCCACCGCGTCTTCGCGCGCTACGTGGAGGACGAGGCGCTGTTCGAGCGTCTGCGCGACAACAACCCCCACGCCACGTCGGACCTGCTGCGCCGGATGAGCGAGGCGAGCCGTCGGGAGATGTGGGACCCCGACACGGAGCAGCTCGCCCTGCTCCGCGAACGGTTCCTGCGCCTCGACGCAGATCTCGAGGGGTAGGAGCCAGGCCCCCCATCGGCGCATCCGATTCCATTGAATACGAACTTGACATTCGTGTTATCGAGGGCTAGGTGTGTCTTAATTCTGAAATCGTAACACGTCCAAGCCCAGCTCGCTGGGCAGCGGAGAACACGCATGTCTAGGATATACCTTGTTTTTGTTGGCATTCTGGCGCTCGGCGCCTTGGGGTGCGACAGCGGGAGCGAGACCTTCGAGCCCGACGCAGCGGTAGAGCAGGACGGGGGCGTCACCGAGCAGAGCTGCGACGCCGAGGGGGGGGTGACGGTCTCCGGAGAGCTCCGGTTCACCGGGCAGGTACCCGATGGCGCCAAGCTGTACATCTTCTGGCAGACCCCGACGCCGTCCATCCCGCCGTGCTCGATGGAGATCACCCCGGCCACCTTCCCGGCGAGCTTCCGGTTCACCGGCGTGCCGGGTGACCAGGGCTGGCACATGGAGGCGCTGCTCGACGTGGACGGGGGGTTCCCGCCGCTGCCCGAGGTGGGGGACTTCGTGGACGTGGTGGACGCCAGCGACCTCGATCTCAGCGGCGACCTGAGCGGTGTCGTCCTCGAGCTCACCGAGAAGACGGAGTAGGCCGTGTCCCGCTCCCCACGGCGCGCGCTCGGCCGGATGGCCCTCGGGCTGGCCACCGCCGCCCTGATCCCGGCCGCCCCGCCGGAAGCCCCCGCAGCCCCCGGCGCCGACGCACGACCAGCGCCCCGCCCCGCGGTCCCCGGCGCCGACGCACGACCAGCGCCCCGCCCCGCGGCGCCACCGGAGAACCGCCCGCCGACGCGCAAGGGCGCCGCGGGGCGGGGCGCTGGTCGTGC
>CAYFWA010000492.1:0-5672 GCA_964346625.1 uncultured Myxococcales bacterium | reverse complement strand
GTCCAGCGATGAGAAAAACGCGAAGGGTCGAGTGAAGAGAAGTCATCATCCAGTCCCCGCCCGCCGCGTCCCAGCGCATCCGAAAGCGGGTGCCCAGCACGGTGGCCTGGTAGGGCCCGGCCTCCACGTCCCAGGTGGTGAGCCCTGCCGCTGATGCGCTACGCTGCTTCACGTCGGCGCGCAGCCCGCCGTGATCCAGCCGCACCGCCACCCGCTGCTCGTCCGCCTGGGTAATTTGGGCGCGACTCTCGTGTCCCAGATCCATCCGGGTGCCGCCCTCGAAGCGGATCACCAGGGTCTGTCCCCGGGCCTCGATCCAGTGGCCCACCTGCCCGGTCCCCTGTCCCTCGATTTCGAAGGCGATGGGGGCCGCACGCGAGGTCTGCGGCTGGGGGGCCGGCCGCAGCACGAGCCAGAGCGCCACCGCCGCCGCCGCCGCCGCGAGCCCCGCCGCCGCCACCTTCAACGCCCGGCGGGGCCGACCACCGGTCTGCCCCCCGGCCCACAGATAGCCCACCACCGCCCGGCGCTGGGTCTCCCGCCGAGAGGCGTCCGGTCCCGTCCCCAGGGCCTCGCCGAGCTGCCGCCCGAGCTTTTTCAGCGCCTGTTCGTCATGCGCATGCGCCATGGTTCAAATCTCCCTATCCTGCGCTCCCGGCGCCATCCTGCGCTCCCAGCGCCGCCGACAACACGAAGTCCTGGCGGGCGCGGGTCTCGAACCGCTTGCGCGCCCGCGTCAGCCGGCGCTTCACCGTGGCCAGCGAGCAGTCGCAGGCCGCCGCGATCTCCGGGAGGGTATAGGCCTCGACGAACCGGAGGGTGAACACCACCCGGTCGTCGGCTCGCATGTCGAAAAGCACCCGGTAAAACTGCCGCAGCACCAGGCGCTCGTCCGAGTCGATCCCCGGATCCGGCGCGTCGGGCGGCTCGCTGGGCGAGAACCACAGCCGCCGCCGCTGCCGCCGCCGGATCTCCTTGCGCACGGTGTTCACCGTGACGCGGGTGATCCAGGCCTCCAGCGCGTCGGGGGACCGCAGCCGCTCCACCGACTCCAGGATCGCGATGAAGACCTGCTGCACCACGTCGTCGTGATCCCGATCCGCGCCCAGCAACCGCCACACCAGCCGGTTGACCCGATCCCCGAACACGGCAAAAAGCGCGTTGCCCGCCTCCGGATCCCCGGACACCAGCCCGTCCACCAGCTCCGCCGAGTCGTAGCGCGCCGCGCTCCGGGCCTCTGCTGCCCCGCCCTCGTCGCCCACCGCTGCGGGCGCCTCGCCGCCATCCGCCTCGGGCGCTTCGGACGCCTCGCCGCCCACCGCTGCGGGCGCCTCGCCGCCCACCGCTGCGGGCGCCTCGTCGCCATCCGCTGCGGGCGCCTCGTCGCCCACCGCTGCGGGCGCCTCGTCGCCATCCGCTGCGGGCGCCTCGTCGCCATCCGCCTCGGGCACCTCGGCGCCCACCGCCTCGTGCGGCTCCGAGACCAGCCGCAGCCGGGGGGCGGCGGCGTCGCCCGAGGGGCGAGATGGGGATCCGGATCGGGTCATTGCGCGGGCTCGGCTCCTGGGGTCTTCCTCGTGCTTTCCGTCGCGTCGCTCGTTCTTCTCCGGGCTTCACAAGGACGTTCAACCGGACGCTCACGCAGCGACGGCTCCGATGTACGCTCGTGTACACCGCTGCGCGCCGTGCACCCCCCTACAGTACCCCTAGCCACCCCCGGCGGCTCACCTTTGCGACCCCCCAAAACCGGGCCTCACGAATTTTAACTCACCGCGCCGTGATCATTCGAGATTATCGGAAGCTCGAACTTCCACTTCGGCCCGACCTACGCCAATCCCTTCACCACCAGGGGCTGGCCGCACACCAGCAGCTTCACCACGTCGGCGTGGTGGGCCACCTGCTGATTGAGCCCGCCGGCCCGGTCCCGAAACCGGCGCCCGAGGACGGTCATGGGCACGATGCCCTGGCCCACCTCGTTGGTCACCAGCACCAACTGGCAAGGCGGCGCCTGAAGCACCTGCAGCAGCGCGGCGACGGCGGCCTCGAGGGCCGCCTCGTCGTCGGCATCGAAGGGCACCTCGGGTGGGGGATCGTCCGCGACCCGGTCACCGCCGCCCGAACCTGGGGGCGGCACCCGGCTCCGGCGGTGCAGCAGGTTCGACAGCCACACCGTGAGGCAGTCCACCACTGCCACCTCCACGGTGTCGGGCAGGCTCTGCAGGGCGCCGGCCAGGTCCAGCGGCGCCTCCACGGTGACCCAGGTCGGGCCGCGCTCTCGCTGGTGGGCGGCGACGCGGGCGCGCATCTCGTCGTCGTAGGCCTCGGCGGTGGCCACGAAGGCGCGCTGGCCCGCCCGTGGGTCGGGGGTGGCGGCCTCGGCGAGCGCCAGGGCGTGGCGGCTCTTGCCGCTGCGCGCCCCGCCGGTGAGCAGCGTGACGCGGGCGGTGGCGGTGCGAGAGGGGGGCGCTTGAGTCATGGCGTGGGCTCTCCGGAGAAGCAAACGCTCGGAACGAGCGCGATCCTACGAGCATGATCCTACGAGCATGATCCTACGAGCATGATCCTACGAGCGCGATCCGACGAGCGCGATCCGACGAGCGCGATCCTACGAGCGCGATCCTATGAGCGCGATCCTACGAACGCGATCCAGCGAAGTCTCAGTCGATCACCCCCCGGCGCAGCAAAAGCCACAGGAAAAACGGGCCGCCCAGCAGGGCGGTGATCACGCCCACCGGGACGTCGGCCGGGGGCACCACCGAGCGCGAGAGGCGGTCGCACAGCACCAGGAAGGTGCCGCCGAACAGCAGACAGGCCGGCGTGAGCACGCGGTGATCCGCGCCGATGACCAGCCGCACGATGTGCGGAACCATCATGCCCACGAACCCGATGGGGCCGGTGACCGCCACCACGCCGGCCACGGTGAGGGAGATCACCAGAAACAGCGTCACCTTCACCCGCCCCACGGCCACGCCGCGGCTGGCCGCCAGGTCGTCTCCCATGAGCAGCAGGTTGAGCTCCTGGCTCAGGTAGACGGTCACCGCGGCGCCGGTGACCACGAAGGGCAGCACCTGGAAGACCTGCTGGTAGCCGAACACGTTGAGGCCCCCCATCACCCAGTGCAGGATCTGGATGGAGTGGCCCACGCGGCTGATGTACTGGATGAACATCAGCAAGCTGGAGCAAAAGAAGCTCACCGCCACCCCGGCCAGCAGCATCCCCGCGGTGGACAGGCCCCGACGCACCACCGACAGGCCGTACACGATGGAGATGGCGCCCAGGGCCCCCACGAAGGCGAACAGGGTGATCCCGGGGAAGCCCGGCACGTCGAGGCTGAGCTCGGACCGGATGTAGATGGCCGCCCCGAGCGACGCGCCGCTGGCCACCCCCAAGGTAAAGGGCGTGGCCAACGGGTTGCGGAACATGGCCTGGAAGCTCATGCCCGAGACCGCGAGGCCGGCCCCGGCCAAAAAGGCGGTGATCACCTGGGGCACCCGGATCTGCCAGAAGATGACCGACTGGCTGGAGGTGCCGCCGCCCGCGTAGACGTCCCAGGGCAGCGCCAGCCCGCCGTACAGCGGCGCCAGGAGCACCGTGACCCCGGTGAGCAGCGCCAGGCCCGCGAGCACCCAGCCGGCGCGCAGGCGCGGGACGCCGCCCGCCGGATCCGCCCGCTGGGCCGATCCCGACCCGGTCGCCGCCCGGCTCACGCGTCCCCTCCGGCGGCGCTGGGGGCCAACGCCGGGGGCGCGCTGGGACCCGACGCTCCCTCGCCCTCGTCTACCGCAGCCCTGTCATCCACCGCGCGGTCGATCCCCGCTGGCACGATGAGGGGCCGCAGCGCCGCGCCCCGGTCCACCAGCGTGAACTCCACGTCGTAGATGTCGCGCAGCACCGCCGGATCGAGCAGCTCGTCGCAGCTCCCGGCAAAGGCCACCCGCCCATCGCGCAGGGCGAGCACCCGATCCGCCACCGCCACGGCCTCGTTCAGGTCGTGCGTCACGATGCAGATGGTGGTCCGGGTCTCCTGTCGGATGGAGCGCAAGATGGCGTGGACCCGCACCTGGTGCTGGTAGTCCAGAAAAGCGGTGGGCTCGTCGAGCAGCAGCGCGCGGGCGCGCTGGGCCAGGGCCGCCGCGATGAAGGCCTGCTGGCGCTCCCCCCCGCTCAGGGTGGCCAGGGAGCGGTCGGCCAGGGGTGTGAGGCCGGTGATCTCCAGGGCGTCGTCCACCGCGCGGCGGTCCTCCGGCCTCTGGCCGGCGAAGGGCTCCTGGTAGGCGTAGCGCGCCATGCGCACGAGCTCCCGCACTCGAAAGGGCAGGCTCCGGCCGTCGAGCTGGGGCACGTAGCTCAGGGCCCGGGCCCGCTGACGGGGCCGCAGCTCCCGCAAGGAGCGCCCGGCCAGGCGGATCGTCCCCGACCAGCTCTCGTGGATGTGCAGCAGGCACCGCAGCAGGGTGGTCTTGCCCGCGCCGTTGGGCCCCACCACCGCCAGGGCCTGCCCTGGCTCAACGGCAAAGGAGACCCCATCGAGCAGGGGGCGCCCCTCCACGGTCAGGCCGAGGTCCCGAACCTCGAGCAGCGGCGCGGTCACGGCGCGACCTCCCGCTGGACGAACCCCTGGACGAACCCCTGGACGAACCCCTGGACAGATCCCCCCCACAGCGCCGCGCCGCCCCGAAACGGCCGGTCTCGCGGGGGGCCTTCGGCCCGCACCCCTGCGCTCACGGCGTGCCCCAGTCGGCTTCGGGGTGCAGGGCGCGGGCGACGTCCTCAACGAGCCGGAAAAGCCGCGGCCCGGGCACCTGCCCGTAGCCCCCGGTGACCAGGTGGATGCGACCCTCACGCACCGCGGTGAGCTGAGGCACCGACAGCCAGCCTCGGCGCAGCGCCTCCGCGGTGCGCCCCGCCTTGACCCGGTCCGAGGCCAGCTCCACGATGGCGTCTGGATCCAGGCGCAGCACCCCCTCCAAAGAGAGCTTGGGGAACGCGGGCACCTTGCGCCGGTAGGCGTTGCGCCCACCGGCGAGCTGCAGGATCTCCTCGTACAGGCCCGTGCGCCCGGCCACGAACACCTCGCGCACCGCGCCGCCCCCGTCGGAGCGGCCGAACACGATGAGGGCGGAGCGCCGCGGCGCTCCGCCCTCATCGTGTTCGGCCGCGGCGCTCCGCCCCCGTCGGAGCGGCCGAACACGATGAGGGCGGAGCGCCGCGGCCGGCCCCGGGTCGTTTGCCGCACCCGGGCGATGCGCGCGCGCGTGTCCAGCTCTAGCTTCCGGGCCTTTTTCAGGGTGCCGCAGTAGCGGGCGAGCTGCCCGTAGGACGACAGCACGCCCTCGAGCTTGCTGTGATCCACCAGAATCACGGGGATGCCCATCCGCTCGAGCGCGGTGCGGGTGCGCGTGTGACTCGAGATCGTGGTGCCCACCACCAGATCCGGCCGCCGACCCACGATGGCCTCGAGGTTGGGGTTGATGTAGCCGCCCACCGAGGGCTTGGACCGCGCCCCCTCGGGGTACCGGCAGTAGCTCGTGACCCCCACCACGCGCGAGCCGCAGCCCACCGCGAACAAGGTCTCGGTGACGCTGGGCGCCAGGGACACGATCCGCTGGGCCTTCGGGTGCGCCCTGCGGGGCGTCCGGCTCCCGTCCACCCCCACCCCGCGCGCACCGCCC
>CAYFWA010000491.1:3518-5673 GCA_964346625.1 uncultured Myxococcales bacterium | reverse complement strand
TCACCGTGTCGCTCGGTAGCTGCGACGAGGTGCGCTCGCTGCTCGAGGCGGCGGTCGCCTTCGGGGTGCTCGGCGCGGCCGAGCAGCAGCGGCTCGATGCGCTGGCCGACCGAGTGTGCGCCATGACCTCATGGTGATCGATCCTGGGAGCCGGTGGGGTCGGGATGACGGAACTTGGCCTACATGCTATGGTTTGTCACTCGCGATTGCTCGACGTTTCGCGAGGATTCACCACCGCGCCGGTGGGGACCGTGGCGTCTTTGCACAGGATTCCCCATCGAAGATTACAGGATCCGACTCGACGCAAGCGAACCGTATGTCGAACCGTATGTCGAACCGTATGTCGAACCGTATGTCGAACCGTATGTCGAAAATCTAGATGATGGCGATCAGGCTGCCCCACCGGGCGTCCGAGCCGGTCTAGACGAGGACGAGGAAAACGAAGTGTATTGCGCCTATTGCGGACACCGATCCCCTGATGATGCCCTGTTTTGTCAGCACTGCGGCCGGCGGCTCAAGGCCGCCGACACCGCCGATGTCGAGCCCGCCCTTCCGGTAAAGCCCCAGGGCGCGGGGCCTTCGTCCGACATCTTGCAGCCGGGGGAGGTGGTGTGCAGTGATTACGAGATCCGGCGTCTCTTGTCGGCCGGACCCGAAGGAGAGGTCTACGACACCGAGCACCAGCTCACGGGGCAACCGGCGCTGGTCAAGGCGCTCCCGGTGCCCACCTCCCTCAACCCGCAGCAGGAGGAACGCATCAAGCAGGAGGCGCGCGTCCTGGCGAAGCTCGACCACCCCAACCTGCTTACCCTGCTCAACTTTCGGCGTGAAGGGCCCCGCTACATGGCGGTGCTGCAGGTTGCGGACGGTCAGTTGCTCGAAGGGCTCGTCCAGAGCGGGGGCCCCCTGCCGCTGCCGCGGTTTTATCGCATCTTCGATCAACTCCTCGACGGGCTGGCCTACGCGCACCAGCAAGGGCTGCCCCACGGGCGCCTTTCGGCGCGGCAGGTGGTGGTGGACGGGGGGGATCGGGTCAAGGTGCTGGGCTTCGACCAGTTCGGCACGGGCCCGGAGGGGGAGGCGCCGGGAGGTCTGGCGGCGGCGCGTTACCTCGCGCCGGAGCAGGTTCGGCACCAGCTCGCCGATGAGCGCACGGATCTATACTCCGCGGGGATCATCGCCTACTACGCGTTGGCCGGTGAGGTGCCTTTCGACGGGTCTGCAGAGTTCGACGTGATGCGGGCGCAGCTCGAGACGGCCCCTCCGGATCTCCTGTCCGCTCGCCCCGACATCGGGGCGGCGTTGTGGGGCCTGCTTCACCAGGCGCTGGCCAAGGAGCCCGAGGCCCGGCCGCAGAGCGCCTTCGCCATGCTCGAGCAGCTACGGCAGTGCGCGGTCCAGTCCGGCGTGGCCATGACCTCCGGGCCCGTGGCCGCGGCGCCCGCTTTGCCGGTGGCGGCCTCGGCTCGACGCAAGGCCGAGACCAAGGACCTGTTCCCGAGCCCGCTGCAGGCGGGATCGAGTGAGCTGGAGCCCGCGGCGCCTGCGGGCGCGCGAAGCGAGGAGTCGTCGGGCCCGGCGGCTGCCGGCGAACGAGGCACCCAACCTTCGGCCGCGCCCTCGTCTGATGACGCGCGACCGGCGGCGAGCCCCTCGCCCCGCGAGGCCCTCACCGGGACGCTGCTGGGTACGCCCGAGCCTGCGCCTCCTGCGACGGAGCCCGCGCGGGCGGCTCCTCCCGCAGAGGCGGCGCCGGAGGCGCCCGCGCACGCGCCCTTGTCGC
This sequence comes from uncultured Myxococcales bacterium, assembly GCA_964346625.1. Taxonomy (GTDB): domain Bacteria; phylum Myxococcota_A; class Polyangia; order HGW-17; family JAJRWW01; genus CAYFWA01. Next base: position 3,890 of record CAYFWA010000491.1, on the reverse strand, counting down.
CGGCGCGGGCCGGCGCGGTGCCAGAGCCGGGTGTCCCCCAGCTTCCCGAGGACGACCAGGTCGAGAGCGGGCCTTCGTCTGCTGCGTCCACTGTCTCCGCGGCGTCGGTCTCTTCTGCCGCGGCGGTACAGCCGAGGGAGCCGGAGCCGTCCGCGCCGTCTGGTGCAGACGCTCCCATCCCCGCCACCGCGGTCCCCACCGGAGCCCCGCCGGCCTCCGCTCCGCCAGCGCAGCCGGGTCTGCCCAACGCCCCGGTGGAGGGCTCTTCCAAGGTGCTCGTCGACGAATCCCTGGCCGCCGCTCCGACGCCCTCGGCTTCGACTCCGTCGGCGTCGGCCCCCGCGGAGCCGAGTGCGCGAGCGCCGTCGGAGG
>CAYFWA010000491.1:0-3418 GCA_964346625.1 uncultured Myxococcales bacterium | reverse complement strand
CATCCGCCCCCGCGCCGAGTGCCGCTGCGCCGTCGGCGTCGGCCCCCGCGGAGCCGAGTGCGCGAGCGCCGTCGGAGGCATCCGCCCCCGCGCCGAGTGCCGCTGCGCCGTCGGCGTCGGCCCCCGCGGAGCCCCCCGCCGCTGCCCCCGCGGAGCCCTCCGCCGGTGATTCGGTGCGCTCCGCGAGCGCACCCCCCGCCGCGGGGAGGGACGAGCCGAAGCCGGACCAGCTCGCCCTCACGCCTTCGCGCGGTCTGCAGATCCAGGGGGGCGGGGAGTCCGACTTCTTTTTCAATGACGACGCCTACGACGACAGCGTGGACGACTTCTCGGACCTGGATGACCTGCACCCCCGCCAGGCCGGGCGGCGCCGGCTGATGCACATCGTGGTGGGTGGGGTGGTGGCCGCGTCGGTGGCGGCCTACTTGTTGCTGGGGGTCATCTACCCGTACGCCGAGGGAGGGGACAGCGAGAAGCAAAAGCGTCCGGCCGGCTGGTCCGCCCAGCTCTCGGAGCGCGTGCAGCAGGAGGACCCCGCTTTGCGAGGCGAGGCCATGAGCTCGCCCCGACGCCGCGCCGAGTCGCGACTGCGCCCCCGCGCCGCCCGCGGCGTGGGGGCCGCGTCCCGGCCCATGGAGGCCATGGAGCCGTCGGGCACCATGGACCCCGAGGCTCGCCGCGCCGCGCCTCCCACCGGGGTCGCCGAGGCCGCCGCGCTCGCCGCCGAGGCGAAGAAGAACCTCGCCAAGAGCTCCGCGAAAGCCGCCGCGCTCGCCGAGAAGGCCCTCAAGCTGCACCCGGCGCAGCCCCTGGCTCGGAAGGTGCTGGCCCAGGTGCTCGAGGGGAAGGCGAAGACCCGACTCTATTCCGGCCAGTACGGTCCGGCGGTGAAAACTGCCCAGCGCGCCATCAAGCTGGATCCGACCCGAGCCGACCCTTGGTTGTATCTGGGCGTCGCGCGCAACGAGCAGGGCCAGAAGACCGAGGCCAAGGGCGCCCTGCAGGAGTACCTGCGCCGCTGCCCCAAGTGTCGCCATGCCCGTACGGCGAAGTCCATCCTGCGGACCATTCCCTGACCCGGTATCACCGGAACCGGCGCCCGGCTCCGCCAAGAGCTGTTGGCCGTTGGCTGTTGGCCGTTGGCTGTTGGCTGTTGGCTGTTGGCTGTTGGCTGTGCGCCGGTGACGCAAGACCTGTGGGGTATTGATATGCGAGCTTCGACCCGGTGAGCTATCTGCTGGCCATCTTGGGCGCCTACTGGCTCGCGCTGTCCATCAACGCGCTGCTGCCGCGCTACCGGCCTCCGCTGCTCGCGGCCATCAGCTTCTTCCCCGCGTGGCTCCACACCGAGCAGATTCCGGCCCGGCTGGTGCTCCAGGGGGTCGCGGTGGCGGCCTTGTGGGCGCTGGGCGCGACGGAGCAGCCGGTGGGCTGGTTGGGCGTCGGGCTGTGCGGGGGGGCCTGGATCCTCATGGTGGGGAGCCTGCGCGAGAGCCTGCGCGCCCCGCAGGTCACCGCCAGGGCCTGGGGTGACGCGCAAGCGGGGCCGGGGCGGGGGAAAGATGAGAAACGCCCCACGGATTCGGAGGCGCCCCTTCTGTCGGCGCCCTTCGGAGAGGCCTGGGTCCCCTGGCCCCGGCGGCCGGCGGGAGTGCAGCGGCGGCGCGGCATCCCGTACCGCGTGGTGGACGAGGCGCGGCTGTCCATGGACGTGATTCGGCTTCAGGGCGATGCACGGCCCGCCGCGGCGCCGGCGTTGGTGTTCATCCACGGAGGTGGCTGGGTGATTGGCCACAAGGACAAGCAGGGGCTGCCCCTGATGTACCGGATGGCCCGTCAGGGGTGGGTCTGCTTTGCGCCGAGCTATCGGCTCAGCCCGGCCGCCCGGCTGCCCCAGATGGTAGAGGACCTCGAGGACGCGCTGCGCTGGATCCGGGAGCACGCCGAGGAGCACGGGGTGGATCCAGGCTTCATCGCCGTGGCCGGCGGATCGGCCGGCGGCCACCTGGCGGCGCTGCTCGCCTTGACCGCGCCCGAGCCCTCGCTGCAACCCGGCCTCGAGGAAGCCGACACCCGCGTCCAGGCCTGTGTGCCCTTCTATGGGATCTACGATCTGGTGGACGCGCCGGGGATCTGGCCCCACGGGGGCCTGCAGCGTCTGCTCGAGCGCCACGTCATCGGGCAATCTCGTCGGGCCGCGGGGGCGCTCTACGAGCAGCTCTCACCCATGTACCGGCTCCACGCTGGCGCTCCGCCCTTTTGTATCTTCCACGGCGCCCTCGACAACCTCGCCCCGGCCGCGGGCGCGCGCCGCTTCGCGGAGCGGTTGCGACAGGTCTCCCGGGAGCCGGTGATCTACACGGAGTACCCCGGAGCACACCACGCCTTCGAGGTGTTCCCCTCGTTTCGTTCCCTGGCGGCGGTGGAGGGGGCCGCCCGCTTTTTGACCTGGGTACGCGCGCGAGCGCTTGAGAACCCACCGGCAGATCGTTATCGAGCCGGTTGATCCGTGGTAGACCAAAGCTCGTGAGGCGCGCCCTTGAGTGAACCCAAGTCGCAGCGAGAGTCGATCCCGGAGCCGGTCTCCTTCGGCCCCTACCGCATCCACGAGCTCATCGGGGCGGGCGGGATGGCCGAGGTCTACCGCGCCACGCGCTGCGAAGCGGACGGCACCGAGCGGCCGGTGGTGATCAAGCGGGTCAAGCCCAAGCACGCCGGGGATCCCGGGTTCGTCCGCATGTTCCTGGACGAGGCCAAGCTGTCGGCGCAGCTTCAGCACCCGAACATCGTCGAGGTGTTCGAATACGGGGAGATCAACGAGCACCACTACATCGCCATGGAGTACCTCGACGGGCTGCATCTGCAGGCCACCCACGTGCGGCACGTGCAGGTGTTCGGCCAGCCGCTGCCGTGGGAGGCCAGCGTGCTCATCGTGCGGGACATGCTGCGGGGGCTCGAATACGCTCACCGCAAGCGCGACGAGCAGGGGCGTCCCATGGGACTGGTGCACCGGGACATCAATCTCGTCAACGTCATGCTGGATCGGGACGGGACGGTGAAGGTGCTCGACTTCGGCATCGTGAAGGCCGCTGATGGTATCCGCTCCGCCGAGACCGTGGGAGGCGTGCTCAAGGGCAAGTTCGGCTACATGTCACCGGAGCAGGCCGAAGGCCGCGCCCTGGATCCGCGCTCGGACGTCTTCTCGGCCGCCATCGTGCTCCACGAGCTACTCACGGGCCGGCGGCTGTTTTGGGGCGAGGACGACCTGGCGATCCTGCGCCGGGTGCGCGCTGGAGAGATCCCGGATCCCCGGACCTACCGGGAGTCCGTCCCCGAGGCCCTGGTGCAGGTCACCCTGCAGGGGTTGGCCCGCCCGCTGACGGATCGCTACGTCTCGGCCGCCGCCATGGCGGCGGCC
>CAYFWA010000490.1:4179-5681 GCA_964346625.1 uncultured Myxococcales bacterium | reverse complement strand
CAGAATTGATGGATCGGCGGCCGAATGCCGAAGTTATTCTTGCGCGAGCCCTGAGCCCGGCGGGGCGCGCTCCCGTGACGACGGCGTCCCGGTCGTGGGCTCTCCGGGGAGCCGTTTCGAGGCGATGTGACTTTTCGCACGAATGGGCTTGTGTGAAGCAACTTTCTTTGCAATAGAATGCCATTCTGCGCTGGCCATTGCGTATACAGTATTCGTAGTTAGGTAACAGTCATCGTAGTCATCGTAGTCGGATAACACGTAGGAGTATCGTCATGGTGCAGTTGAGAAATCCGGTTCGGCTGCGATCCTGGCGCAAGCCGGCGGTGACCCCGAAAAGGGACCTTCCCAGCGCAGCGTGCCCCATCCACCCCGGACGCCTCGCGGGCTTCCCGCTGCCCCAGTATCGGGACGCGGATCCCCACGAGACGGTGTTTTTCGAGGCCGGGCAGGGCGACCCCATCGTGTTCGTCCACGGCCTCGGCGGCAACCTCACCCACTGGCAGTTCGTGGCGCCGCCCCTGGCGCGGAGCCACCGCGTGCTCGGCATGGATCTGCCCGGCTTCGGCGAGTCCAAGCGCCCCGACGAGCCCTACAGCTACCAGCTCATGGCCGACTCGGTGCTCTCGCTCATGGATCGCCGAGGCGTCGACCGGACCTTCGTGGTGGGGCACTCCTTCGGTGGAGCCGTGGCGAGCCGGATGGCTCTGTCGCACCCCGAGCGCGTGCGCGGCATCGTGCTCGTGAACCCGGCCGGCTACCACCGCTTCCCGCGCTGGATGCAGGAGGGCGCCCGGGTGGCCCTGCACCCGGCGGTGATGATGCCGTCGCTGTTTCTCTCGGTGTACTGGATCCTCGACTACGTCTGCCGGATGGATCGCTTCGAGGTGGACGCCTTCCGGCGCTCGGCCACCAAGCTCAAGGGCGGCTACGGCTTCCTCAGCGATCTGGCCACCGCGGCCCGCGGCCTGCGGCCCGATCTGGTGGGCACCACCTTCCTAGACCGCCTCGCCGACTTCCGCCTCCCGGTGCACATGGTGTGGGGCGAGGAAGATCGGCTGCTCACCGCGGATCAGGGCGTCGCCGCCGCCGAGCAGATGCCCGACGCCCGGGTGACCCGGCTGCCCGGCGCCGGCCACATGCCCATCTTCGAGGGCCCCGAGGCCATCATCGACGCGGTCCACGACGTGGAGCGCCGCGCCCGTCACTGGGAGCACCCGCGCCACACCCCTGGGAGCACCCGCGCCACCACGCGCCTGCCCGTGGCCTCCCACTCCCGCACGCCTCGCATTCCCCACACTCCGCGTTTTCGCCCCGCAGCCTGAGCCCCCGCGGCCTGAGCCCCGTTCCGACCTGCGGCCCCGGCTTGACCTGCGGTCGGACCCGGGCTAGGTAACGCACCATGAGTGCCAAAGCCGCCCAAGAGGCCGACCCTGGATCGGCTCGGCTCCCCGAGAGCCCCGCTGGGCTCCCCGAGAGCCCCGCTGGGCTCCCCGAGAGCCCCG
>CAYFWA010000490.1:0-4079 GCA_964346625.1 uncultured Myxococcales bacterium | reverse complement strand
CCCGCTGGGCTCCCCGAGAGCCCCGTTTGCCTCACCACCACGACCGACCGCCGCCCCGCCGCCGTCGCGCCCGCGCTGTTCGCGCTCGCGGCGTCCATCCTCTACGTCTCCAACGCAGGGTGTGCGGGTTGCGACCGGAAAACGAGCTCCGGTCCCGACACCAAGCAGGGCGTGGTGCGCTCCCTCGAGTCCCGCTGCGGCAAGAAGGCGCCCAAGGCCTGCCTCAAGGCCGGCATTGCCTACTTCAAGGGGCAGGGCGTGCGCCAGTCCCGCCCCAAGGCCGCGCAGTACTTCGGTCGGGCCTGCGAGCTGGGCGTGGGCGACGCCTGCTTTCACCTCGGCAAGATGCGCGAGAAGGGGCAGGGGGTGGGCAAGGACTTCGAAAAGGCCCTCACCCGCTACGCCAAGGCCTGCGAGCACGGCGTGGGCCTGGGCTGCTGGCGGGCCGGCGCGGCGCTATACCAAGGCGAGGGCGACCTCACCCGGGACATCCCCGAGGCCATGAACCTGTTCAAAAAGGGCTGCGATCTCGACGAGGGCATGAGCTGCTTTTTCGTCTCCACCGGCTTCCGCGCGGGCACCGGCGGGCTCCCCCGTTCCGACGAGCAAGCCCTCAAGTACCTCAAGAAGTCGTGCAAGCTCGGCGATCGCAACGGCTGCGCCGGCCTGGCCATGATGTACGAAAACGGCGTGGCCGGCCTGAAGAAGGACCCCGCCAAGGCCAGGGAGCTGTTCAAGAAGGCCTGCGACCAGGGCGTGCTCTCAGCCTGCCAGGCCCTCGAGAACCAAGGAAACTAGCGCAAAAAGCGCAGGGAAGCGCAGGAACCGGGAAAACCAGCGCGAAACACGCAGCAAGCGCAGCATGCGCAGGAAGGGGGGATGGGATCGGCGCTCAGCCCGTGCGCTTGATGATGTGGTAGCCGAAGTCGGTCTCCACCACGTCGCTGACCTGGCCGACCTCCATGCCGAAGGCCGCGTCCTCGAAGGGACCCACCATCTGCCCCCGGCTGAACATGCCCAGGTCCCCGCCCTTTTGCCCCGAGGGGCAGTCCGAGTGCACCTTGGCCAGGGAGCCGAAGTCCTCCCCGCTGTCCACCTGGTTCTTGAGATCCTGGATCTGGGACTGCGCTTCGTCCTTGGAGCGCGTCGCCGTGGATCGCGCGGATCCCTTGTACATCAAAAGGATATGACTCGCTCTGACTTGACTCATTCGTGTTTCTCCTTTTATAACAAGGACTTGTGTTGCTGGACGCTTCGCTGGTCCGCGTATAGTCTCATACTGGACAGGGGTCACAGGGGTAGCGGCGATCGCCGACTCCCTGGCATCCTAACACGGGCGCACCCTACTGCCACCCTTCCGGTGGAGGGGGGGGACCGGGAACCGCACCACGTGGCCTCCAGGAGCACAGCGACCATCGCAAGCACGGGTGGGAGCCCCGGCCAGGTGAAGTCGACCCGGGCCAGGGTATAGCGCTTCATGACGTCGCGCTGGATAACCATGCCCTGGTTCTCGGCACCGGGGCGGCGGGGGTTGCGGACTACTTTCGCTTGCGGCGCTTTCCAAGGAGTTCAAGGTAGGTCTTCCGGCTGATTCCAGCGGTCCCCAGATTATTTGAGACCACAAACGCGGGCAGTTCATCCCGCAGAGGGACGATCACCGGGCGAGCCATGCCGGCTTTCACGAGCACCACATGATCCCCCTTCGTTCGATCTACCTGGAACCCCACCTTCTTGAGTGCAGCAATCATCTTCTTGCCGCTGTGAGGCGGAATCTTGGACAACGGTTCTAGTTGCCGAAAGAAACAGGCATCGACCAATCACGGCCGTGCTTTTCCAGCGCATCAATCATGTAGGCCGGTGTCGTGTTTTTCGGGATTGACCCCTCGCGGCAGGCGTTGATTGTGGCCGCTTGCTCGTCATCGCACTTCCAGCCCAGATTGCGCAGAGCTTCGTCCAGAACCCCCCTTTCGATACATGAATCGAAAAACAGTTGGATAGCCTCCAGGATGTTCTCCTGGGCCTTTTCCTCGGTATCACCGCAAGAGGAGATGTCGAGTTCCTTGCAGTAAGAAACCCACATGTCCCCTTCTTTGGCCACGAATCCGGTTAGTTGCATGTCAACCCGCGTCACCTTCCCGGTGTTGTCCTTTTTGACACGCAGCAGCCCTGATACTCGATGTGACACGCGTTCTCCTCTGGACTCTAAACCTAGTTTCGCGGGGCTCACCCCACACGCCGAGCCTATACGATCTTTAGCATGCCGTACAAGATGTTCAAGCCCCACTTCTACTGTCAGGGGTTGAGCCTATCACGCAGAGGCGCGGGGCGCCACCGCCGCGCACACCTCGGCCTCCACCCCCACCGCGTCGAGGTAGGCCCCCTGGGCTTCAAGCGCCCGCCGGTTCAGCGCTTCGAGCAGATCGGCGCCCGTGTCGTCGGTGGGCGCGCCGAGGGCAACGGCGCGTTTCAGCTCGACGATCGCGTCGGAGTAGTCAACCCAGGCCATTTGCCGCGTGACTCGGGATTCCCAAAGCAGGGCGATCGGTCTCATGCACTCACCTCCTGATAGGTCTGCTGTCGCGCTCGAGCACTCGCCGCGAACACGGGTTCTCTTCGGTCGCAGTAGTCCACCACCACGGCCTTGTCTTTCCCTGGCGCCGGCCGCAGAGCCCGCCCCACGAGCTGGAGCACCCGGCCGTCAAAGCGAACCGGCGTGGCCATGAACACGGCGCTGATCTCGGGCAGGTCGAACCCCTCGCCCACGAGCTGGGCAGTCGCCACGAGCACCCGGGCGTCTCCGGCCCCCACGGCGTCCAGGGCGGCGCGTCGCTCGCGTTCGGACAGCTCGCCGGTGAGTACCACCGCGGCCACGCCACGGGCTGCCAGGGTCGCCTGGAGGGCGTTCACGTGGGCGCGGCGGTCGGTGAGCACGAGGGCCAGCCCGGGAGTCTCCCGCAGTACCATTGCCACGTCGGAGGCGATCTGCCGGTTGCGGTCGCCATCCTCCACGAGCTCCCCGAGGGCCTGCTGATACTGAGCGCTGGCGTCGCAGGTGGCCTTGAACGTCGTTTCCTTGATGATCACCTCGGCCGGGAGCACGGCCCCCGACGCCACGAGCGGGGCGCGCTCCACCCGGTGGGCAGGCCCGAGGATCCAACTCACCACGGCGGACAGGCCGTCACTTCTCCACGGCGTCGCGGACAGGCCCAGCCGATAGCGGGCATCGAAGCGCCCCACCGTCTGCGCGTACCGGCGCCCCGCCACCCGGTGGGCCTCATCAACTACCAGGTGCCCGACGTGCGGTGCCACGGCTTCAACGTGCTTCGCCAGGGAGTTAATCACCGCCACGGTGAGCTTGTCGCCCAGCTCGCAGCGCCCACCGCCTACGCGCCCCACCTCGGCCGCAGGGATGCCCAGGAAAAACCCGGCGCGCTCCGTCCACTGATCCGCCAGGGTCGCGGTGTGAACCACCACGAGGGCCGGCTGACGGCGCTGGGCGATAGCGGCCAAGGCCATGACGGTCTTGCCTGAGCCGGTGGGCGCTGCGAGCACGGCAGTCGGCCACTGCGTGGCACGGCCCACCGCGTCGGTCTGGTAGGGGCGCAGCTCGCCGCGGAAGGTCAGGTCCACCTCGGGGAGCACGCGGGAGCGGTCCACAACCTCCAGGTCGCAGCCCTGCTCCCGTGCCATGGGGCGTACGATGGCCTCGGCTCCACGCGGCACCACGAGGAGTCCGGCGTCCGTCCGGGCGTAGTAGCTGAGTCGCTCGGGCAGGTGGCCCGCGTAGCGCCCAGCCTTCACCGCGCCGACGTGCTTCGGGTTGGCCACGCTCAGCCGCTTGCACAGATCCCGCTCGAGCTCGGGCGGCGCCCCCTGGACAGTCACCCGGTTGGCGACGATTAGGCGCACCGGGGCACTCATGCAACCGCCTCCCGAATCTCCCGCATCCGCCAGGCGATCGCCTCATACTCCAACGCTCGCGCCGGGTCGTGGAACCGGCTCACTCTTTCAGCGTAGCAACCGGCGCAGGCCGGATACTCGGCCAGGCTGATCTCGCGAAAATCGACGGCGCCCACGAT
>CAYFWA010000489.1:1948-5687 GCA_964346625.1 uncultured Myxococcales bacterium | reverse complement strand
GCAGTGACCCGCGTCACGCCGGGCACGTGATCCGTGTCACATCTCCCACACCGTGTCCCGCGTGTCGCGGCGCGTCGTGTCGCGGCGCGTCGCGTCGCGGCGCGGCGCGCCGTGCCGCGTCGCCTGGGGAGCGGGGCGGGTGCGACGGGCCGATGGGGGCGCGGATGGGATCACGGCTCACCAGGGCAGGGGGCGCGTCGGCCGGCGCTCGGTCAACGCGCCGTCGAGGCCCAGGCCGAGCTGGTGTCGATGGTTGTCCCCCCAGCAATGCAGCGCGGCGGTGGTATCGAGGACGCAGGTGTGGCGCAGGCCGGCGCGCACCGCCGCGACGCTCACGTGCTCGAGCGTGTGAAGGGGAGCGGGCGCGGCGCTCGAGTCGAACGCGCCGGTGCCGAGCTGTCCACTGGCGTTGTGCCCCCAGCACCAGAGGGTGCCTTCCATAGCCAGGGCGCAGGTGTGAAGGCCGCCGGCGGCGAGCGCCACGGCGGCGGGCAGGTGGGTCACCGCCATCGGCGCGGCGCTCGAGGTGAAGGCGCCGTGGCCGAGCTGACCGGAGTGACCCTCGCCCCAGCAAGAGACGCGCCCGTCGGCGTGACGCGCGCAGGTGTGGGCCACGCCGGCGACCACCTGCACCGCGTCGCTGATGCCGGGGACGACCAGGGGCGTGGCGGTGCCGCTGGTGGCGGCGCCCGGCGGATCGAGGGGGTTCGGTTGCCCGAGCTGCTCGTGGGTGTTGGCGCCCCAGCAGCGCACGCGGCCGTCGGCCGTGACCGCGCAGCCGTGGCGGGCGCCCGTGGCGATGTCCACGGCGGGCGGCAGCGACGGCACCGGGGCGGGGAGCAGCACCGGGTCGGGGGCGGGCTGCCCGGACTGGGACCAGTCGTTTTCGCCCCAGCACCACACTGCGCCCCCCTGGAGCCGGGCGCAGCCGTGGTGGGCCGCCACGGCGAGCTGCCGGGCGGGGGCGGGCAGGGACACCGGCTGCGGGCTGAGGCTGGGGGCCTGCGTCCCGTCGCCGAGCTGGCCGTGATCGTTCGCGCCCCAACACTGCACGTCACCGCTGTGCAGGATGACGCAGCCGTGCCCGGCACCCAGCGCCAGCGCCGTCGCGTCGGACATCAGGGGGCAGCGCACGGGCCGGTTCACGGGATCACCGGCTTCGCCGAGGCCGAGCTGGCCGGTGTCGTTGGCGCCCCAGGCCACCAGGCCGCCGTCGCGCAGAAGCGCCGCGGTGGACTCGGCGCCGGTCGCCACGAGGCGGGGGGCGCAGTCGGCGGGGCAGGAGACCGAGGTCTCGGGGGCGGCGCAGTCCCGGTCCCCGCAGAGCTGGGAGCAGAGGCTCGAGTCGATCCGGCAGGCGGTGCAGAGCACGGCGTTGCCCGCGGCAAACCCGAGGTCGGCGCACGTGTAGGGCGGGGAGGCCGCGCCGTCGCACTGCTCGCCGAATTCCGGCTGAATCGTGCCGTCGCCGCAGGCGGCCGCGAGGGTGGCCGGCACCAGGGTGGCCTCGAACCCCACCGAGAGCAGGTCGGGCTGGAAGTCATCGTCTACATCCAGATCCGGGGTGTAGAGCCGGCTGAAAAACTGGTTGCACAGCAGCTCCGTCACGGTGATGCGCCCGTCCGGCGCGCAGGCCACCTCGTCGTGGTCGCACGTGTAGACGGAGGGCACGCACGCGCCGTCGATCAAATCCAGCAGCCATTGGCATTCGGCGGGCGGCTCCCGGGTGAGCAGGTCGGCCACGCGGGGAAAGGTGGTGCGGCGCAGATCGTCGGGGAAAAAACCGCCCGCCGCGGTGATCTCCAGGCCCGCCCCGCCGTCGGTGGCCTGCCCCCGGATGAGCACCCGGTGCAGCCACACCGTGGCCACCAGGGGGAGCTCGTTGTTGACCAGCAGGCCGAAGGGCGTGGGCCCGGCGGCGGGGCCCAGGTTGAACACGCCGCCGCGCACCCGCCCGCAGGCCGGCACCGCGGGGGGCACCGGGCCGCCGCGGTACACCGCGTCGGTGCCGTCGTAGCGGACCGGGGTCAGGCTGTCGCCCGGCGGCAAAAGCTGCAGCCCGACGAGGGCGCCCTCCACGGTGGCGTCGCCGTACAGCCGGGCCAGCAGCACCAGCTCGCCCCGCTCCAGGGCGTGGTCCGCTGGGCCCAGGCACTCCAGCGAGTCGTCCGCCATGCGGTACACGGAGCCCCACCGGTTGTCGCGCTCCCCGTCGTAGTCCAGGTCGGCGCCGATTTTCACTTCCGTGATGGTGTCGCGCGGGACGTTGAGCTGCGAGACGATCAGCAACCGGGAGGGGCCCAGCTCGCTCAGGTCCTCGGGGCAGGGCTCGTAGCAGTCCTCGGGGCAGTTCAGGCCGTTTTCCCGGCCGGCGCACACGCCGTTTGAATCACAGCGATAGCCCACCTGGTTGCTCTGCTCGGGAACTCCCTTTTCCAGGCAGCCGCCCAGGGCCAACAGCGCGACGGACGCGCAGGTCGCCGCCGCGGCGGTCTTTGCCGCCGCGGCGGTCTTTGCCGCCGCGGCCTTCGCCGCGCGCCTCCCTCGCGCCGTCGCGTTGGGGGTAGCCGTCCCCATGAGCATTTCGGGCGTCGCGCGCGAAGGCCTCTGGTCGCCGCGCCTCGCCGGGATCGCGAGAGCGGTCCTCGCAGAGCCGTCCCCGCTAGAGCCGACCCCGCCAGAGCTGCCCCCGCCAGAGCTGCCCCCGCCAGAGCTGCCCCAGCCAGACCACCGCTGCGATTGCATGACTCACCTCCCTCGTACACCGCGGTCGGTCTTCCCTCTACCGCTCCGAGGATTATAGCAGGTGTCCAAAGGGGAGATGTGACGCGTGTAACGTCGGGCGCGTGATCTGCGTCACACCCCGGGGCCCGGGCCCGGTGCGGGCGGGGCCTGGGTTTGCGACATCTTCGACCGGGGAGATCCGGGGTCTGCGCAAACAGGTGCGGGGGCGATCCGGGGTTGTGACGGTGTGTGGGGCGAGGGGGAGGCCCGATGCGCGAAACGCAAGCGCTGGTTTTGCGAGCTCTGCGTCGGGTACACACGTGTGGCAGATTCCGACGATGACCGGTTGCGAGGGTCCGAGGCCCAGCGCTCTTTGCAATCGTGAGTAATACCGCGTTTTTGGGTTTTCTGCGCGGCGGAAGGCGAGATGGGGGGGCGTCGAGGGGGGCCCGAGCGGGGGAGTCGTCGTGGCGTGGGTGGGCACCGCACCCGCGCGTCCCTGGCGCGAGGGCGGCGCGAGGGCGGCGCGAGGGCGGTATCCGATAAGCGCGTGAATTCACGGCGCCCGTGTGCAAGGGCCGTGCGCGGAAGCGTTTGCCGCGCAAGGCGCGGTCGACAGCCGGGGGCGGGAAGCTCCCCAGGTTGGCCTGCGCATTGCAGTTCATCGAGAACACAGCGACGAGGGACGGGCCAGCACGGCCACGCGGCGCTTCGTGGGCGCGGGTGCTCCGGGCGAGTCGTGGTCAGCGGCGTGGGTTTGCCGTGAATGAGGATCGTGCACCTCTTCGCGGGTTTCACCCATGGGCCATCGGTCCCTCGATCCGGCTGCGTGCGCGGCGTGCGGAGAGCGCGCGTTGGTGCGTGGCGTGCGGAGAGCGCGCGTTGGTGCGCGGCGTGCGGAGAACGCGCGTTGGTGCGTGGCGCGTGGAGAGCGCGCGTTGGTGCGCGGCGTGCGGAGAGCGCGCGTTGGTGCGTGGCGCGTGGAGAGCGCGCGTTGGTGCGCGGCGTGCGGAGA
>CAYFWA010000489.1:0-1848 GCA_964346625.1 uncultured Myxococcales bacterium | reverse complement strand
GCGCGCGTTGGTGCGTGGAGACTGTTCGCACGGGTTCGTGCCGCGCGGAGGTCGCGCGGCGGGGTTCAATTGTGGCGGTTACTCGGGATCGCCGCGGCACATGGAAAAGGAGAGTCTAGCGATGGACGTACAGCTCAAGCTCGAGGAACACTTCGATCCGGAACGGAAGCGTCACTACACCAATGGCCACCAGACGGTCTACCACTGCCACCACTACTCGACGCTCTACACGCAGCTCGCCGTGGAGCTCGAGGGCGAGGGGGCGGTGGACATCATGTTGAGCGTGGCCGACGAGAGCTTTGGCGGCTGGCTCAAGGACTACTTCGAGTCCCAGGGGGTCACGGACCGCGAGGAGCGGACCCGGCTGGCGGAGCTCTACTGGAAAAACGCCGGCATGGGGTTGGTGAGCATCGAGACCAGCGACGAGGGCTCGGGAACGGCCACCATGCCGTACTCGCACCTCGACGAGGGGTGGCTCAAGAAAAACAAGCCCACCGACCGGTCGGTGAACTTCTTCACGCAGGGCTTTTTGGCGGGCGCCTTCGCCGCCATCTACGACAAGCCCCACGGCTCCTACCAGGTCGTGGAGACCAAGAGCCTGGTCACAGGCGACGACGAGAGCGCCTTCGAGATCAAGCTGGGCTGAGGCCGGCGCGAGACGAGACGAGACGAGTCGAGTCGAGTCGAGACGAGTCGAGTCGAGTCGCGACCGACCGAAAGGGAGAAGAGCAGATGGCAATCGATCGAGAAAAAATCATCGAGCAGATGTCCAAGGTTTCCCTCCACGGAAACGAAGAGGGGATGATCCCGGCGCTGGGGGTCTACGTGCAGCGGCTCCCGGTGAGCTTCTGGAACGGCTTCGCCGCCAAGATGATCAAGAGCGTGGACGCGCGGTTTCTACGCGTGGTGGAGGAGTTCCTGGAGCAGGCCGCCCACGAGTGCGGCTATCACACGGGACACGGCATCATCACCTCGGCCGAGTGGAAGGAGGTGGTGGAGCCCATGGTCGAAAACGCGCCGGAGGATGTGCTGCACGGCGCCTATGCCGTGTTTGCGGCCTGGGGCTGGGCCGACGCCGAGGTCGTGAGCATCGATCCGGGCAACGAAATGGTGGTGCGCGCTCGCGACTACTACGAGGCCGATGGCGCCAAGGAGGCCGGCATCGAGCGCCCCTTCGCCTACATGATCCAGGGGGTCACCGCGGGGTTCATGGATCTCGCCTACGGCGATCCCTATCCCGACGGGCTCAACACCTTCTCCTGCTTCCAGGAGAAGGGCCTCGAGGCGGGGCACGAGTACGCCGAGTTCGTGGCGACGAGGCGCCGCTGAGCGGTCGCTCAGTGGTGGCTCAGTGGTGGCTCAGTGGTGGCTCAGTGGTCGCTGAGTGATCGCTGAGTGGTCGCTGAGTGATCGCTGAGCCGCCGCTTCCCCCATTGCGCGCGCAGCGCGCCATCGCTGCAGCTTCGAGCGTCAGGAACCGGCGTCTCGGGGGGTGGCGCCCAGGGCGGGGCCCGTGCGGGGGCCGGCGTCGGCGGGATCCACGGGCACGGCCTCGCCCGCGGGGGTGACGATGGCGTCGGTCACCGGCGCGTCCGCGCTCATGTGAGCGCCGCCGCAGACCACGGCCCGCTCGATCCGTGCGCCCGGGGCGATCACGGCGTCGCGGCCCACGGCGACCTGGTGGAGGCGGGCGCCGGCGCCGATCTGGACGCCGGGGGCGAGGGCGGCGTGGCGCAGCCGGGCGCCGGCGCCGACGGTGACGCCGGGGGCGAGCTGGACGTCGGTGAGGTCGGCGTCGGGCGCCACGGAGGCTTCGGAGGCTTCGGAGGCTTCGGAGGCTTCGGAGGC
>CAYFWA010000488.1:0-5690 GCA_964346625.1 uncultured Myxococcales bacterium | reverse complement strand
CCGTCGTACTAGAGCACCGAACAGTTTGGACGTCGTAGCGAAATCGTGAAGTTGCTCGCGAGTCGCGAGTGCGCCCGCAGCGACCGACCGAGCCGTACCCGTAGGTACGGTGACCGAGGGAGCGAGGACGTAAGCCGCGAGATGCCCGAGCTGCGCGATCGCAGCCGTCTTTCAAACTGTTCGGTGCTCTAGACGACCTTCCGGTCGCCCGGCCCCCCGCGCGGGGGCCGGTGACGGCTTGCCCGCCCTTCCGAGCCCCCCGCCCGTTTCCCGATCCCGCGCTGCGAGGCGCAATTCTGCCCCGTCACCGGCGCGAGGGGGTCGGGGAAATCACCCTTG
Source organism: uncultured Myxococcales bacterium (assembly GCA_964346625.1). Taxonomy (GTDB): domain Bacteria; phylum Myxococcota_A; class Polyangia; order HGW-17; family JAJRWW01; genus CAYFWA01. The sequence goes on along the minus strand of CAYFWA010000488.1, from coordinate 5,351 downwards.
TCATCGGTGTCCCAACCGCTAGAATCACCTCCTGCTGCAAGGAGAATTCAGGTATGCCGAAAATCACCATCGACGGCGTCTCGCTCGCGGCCGAGGCGGGTCAGACGATCCTCGAGGTCGCCCGCGAGGCGGGCGTCTACATCCCAACCCTGTGTTACCACCCGAAGGTGGGCCAATCGGCGGTCTGTCGCATCTGCGCGGTGGAGGTGGAGGGAGCGCGCGGGCTCGTGATGGCGTGCAACGCCAAGGTCACCGATGGCATGGTGATCAACACCACCACGCCCACGGTGCTCCAGGCGCGACGGACGGTGGTGGAGCTGCTGCTGGCCAGCGGGGATCACGACTGCCTGGCCTGCGAGATGTGCGGCCGCTGCGAGCTGCAGGAGGTGGCCTACCGGCTGGGCATCAAGGCGGCGCCGTATCGCATCGAGCACAAGCCCCTGCCGCTCGACGAGTCCCACCCCATGATCGTGCGGGACCCCAACAAGTGCATCCACTGCTACCGCTGCATCCGGGGCTGCAACGAGATCGTGGTCAACGAGGTGCTCGACATGGGCTACCGCGGGAACGAATCCCAGGTGGTGGCCGACCAGATGCTCCCGCTGGGTGAGTCCTCCTGCGTGGGCTGCGGCGAGTGCGTTCAGCTCTGCCCCACCGGCGCCCTCATCGAAAAGAAGGCCCAGGGCGCCGGGAGGGTCTGGGATCTCGACGTCGTCCAGTCCACCTGCCCCTACTGCGGCGTGGGCTGCCAGCTCGATCTGCACGTGGACCGCAAGGCCAACCGCGTGGTGAAGGTCACCGGACACGACTCGGTGCCCAACCACGGCATGCTCTGCGTCAAGGGGCGCTTCGCCTACGACTTCCCGGCCTCCGACAAGCGGCTCACCCAGCCGCTGATGAAGATCGACGGCAAGCTCCAGGAGGTCTCCTGGGAGCGCGCGCTGGACCACACGGCCCAGCGGCTGGCCGAGATCCGGGACGAGCACGGGCCCGACGCCATCTGCGGCGTGGGCAGCGCTCGGGACACCAACGAAAACTGCTACGCGGTGATGAAGTTCTTGCGCGCGGTGGTCAAGACGAACAACGTCGACCACTGCGCACGAACGTGACACGCTCCCACGGTCGCCGGTCTGGCGACAGCGTTCGGCTCGGGAGCGATGACCAACTCCATCGGGGAGATCGAGCACGCCAAGCTGCTGTTCGTGATCGGGTCCAACACCACCGAGGCGCACCCGGTCATCTCGTATTACATGAAGCGGGCGGTGAAAAACGGCGCCACGCTCATCGTCTGTGATCCCCGGCGCATCGATCTCACGCGCTGGGCCACCCACCACGTCCAGCACCGCGTGGGCACCGACGTCGCCCTGCTCAACGGCCTGTGCCACCAGATCCTCTCCAACGGCTGGGAGGACCGTGAGTTCATCGAAAAGCACACCGAGGGCGTCGACGAGCTCGAGAGCCAGGTGAAGGAATACACCCTGGAGCGGACCTCCGAGATCACGGGCGTTCCCGTGAAGCAGCTCGCAGAGATCGCGCAGCTCATCGGCACCATCAAGCCCATGAGCGTGTGCTACACCCTCGGCATCACCGAGCACACCTGCGGCACCGAGAACGTCATGTCGGTGGCGAACCTGCAGATGCTGCTGGGCAACATGGGCTACGCCTCCGGGGGCGTGAACCCGCTGCGCGGGCAAAACAACGTGCAGGGCGCTTGCGACATCGGCGTGCTGCCCAACGTCTATCACAACTACCAGAAGGTGACCGACCCGGCGACCAAGGCGAAGTTCGAAACGGGCTGGGGGGTGAAGGGCCTCTCGGACCAGGAGGGCATGAAGATGCCCACCATGTTCCAGGGAATGGTGGACGGCAAGGTCAAGGCCTTTTTGTGCCACGGCGAGAACGTGGTGCAGACCGAGCCCCACGAGGCCCACACCATCAAGGCCATGGAGACGGTGGACTTCACGGTGGTGCTCGACATCTTCAATAACATCACCACGCCCTACGCGGACGTGGTGTTCCCCTGCACCGCCTGGAGCGAGTCCGACGGCACTTACACCAACTCCGAGCGGCGCATCCAGCGCATCCGGCCGGTGGTGACCCCGCCGGGGGACTGCCGCGAGCCGTGGTGGATCGTCAACGAGATCGCCAAGCGGATGGGCACCGACCTGGGCTTCGACACCAGCGAAGGGGTCTGGGAGGACATGCGGTCCTTGGCCACCAGCTACGCGGGCATCACCTGGGAGCGCTGCGCCGAGGTGGGCATCCAGTGGCCGGCCCCCACGCTGGAGCACCCCGGGACGACGTTTTTGCACAAGGACGGCAACTTCGCCCGGGGCCGCGGGAAGTTCAACCCGGCCGCCTGGCGGCCCCCCGCCGAGGAGGCCGACCGGGACTACCCCCTGGTGCTGTCCACCGGCCGGCGGCTGTATCACTACCACACCACCCAGACCCACCACGCGCCGGGCATGGACGACCTGCTGCCCGAGGAGCTCGTGGAGGTCAATCCGCTCGACGCCGAGGAGCTGTCCATCGAAAACGGCAGCTACGTGAACGTGGTCTCGCGACGCGGCGAGGTGAAGATGCGGGCCTGGGTCACCGATCGCTCCCCCCGGGGCGTGGTGTGGTCCTCTTTCCATTTTTCCGAGGCGCACATCAACAAGGTCACCAACAGCGCCTACGACCCGATCACCGAGACCGCCGAGTACAAGGCCTGCGCCGTGCGCCTGGAGCGGACCGGCTGATCCGCGTGGCGATCCGGCGGGGAGGACGTCGAGCCCGCAGAAAGGCTCCCGAGCACCCCACCGCGCGCTCCGCGGATGCGCTGACGCACCGACGCACCGACGCACCGACGCATCGCCGCACCGACGCATCGCCGCACCGACGCATCGCCGCACCGACGCATCGCCGCACCGACGCACCGACGCACCGACGCACCGACGCACCGACGCACCGACGCATCGCCGCACCGACGCACCGACGCACCGACGCACCGACGCACCGACGCACCGACGAAACGAGGTATCCCATGGACGCCGACACCTTTGACCTGCTCATGCAGCGCGCCATCGAAAAGGAGATCGAGGCCCGGGACTTCTACCGACAGGCCGCCGAGCGCCTCGCCGACTCCTCGGTCAAGGAGATCTTCGAGGAGATGGCCCGGCAGGAGGAGGCCCACCGCGACCAGCTCGAGGTCTTCCGCTTCGATCCCACCGCCAAGGTGGAGTTCGAGAAGGTGGCAGACTTCGGCGTGGCCGAGGAGTCCGAGTCCGAGCCGCTCTCGTTCGACATGCGCCCCAAGGAGGCCTTCGCCCTCGCCATGAAAAAGGAGCAGGCCGCCCTGGAGATGTACCAGCGCTGGGCCGACGCCTGCGAAAACCCGCAGTTGAAAAAGGTGTACCGGGAGCTGGCAGAGATGGAGCGCGGCCACAAGGCGCGCATCGAAGAGCTGTTCGTCAACGCAGCGTTCCCGGAGGACTGGTAGCCTCCCGGCCCTGCCCCCCCCCACCGCCACGACAAGGAGAAGATGGATGAACGGTGAGCAACAACCCCCGGGCGGCTACCCGCCCCAGCAGGGCGGCGGCTACCCGCCCCAGCAAGACGGCGGCTACCCGCCCCAGCAAGGCGGCGGCTACCCGCCCCAGCAGGGCGGCTATCCGCCCCAGGCGGGGGGGGGTTACCCCGGCGGCGTGGAGACGCCATCGGGCACCCCCAAGGTGATGGGGATTTTGATGATCATTTTCGCCAGCCTCGGGCTGATCGCCAGCCTCTACGGGCTGGTTTCGGGTCCCAAGGGCGATGAGCTCCCCGGTGATTTCCTCGACGCCGTCAAAAGCTACGGGCTGATCGTGGATGGCTCCGGCCTGCTGCTGTCGGTGCTGCACCTGGTGGCTGGCATCTTCGCGCTGGGCTACAAGGCCAAGGCCCCCTTGCTCGCCACGGTCTACGGCATCGCCGCGCTGGCCTGGGGCCTCATCCGCATCGTGCTCTACTACGTGATCGTGGCCCCGGCGGCCAAGGATCTGGCCGGAGCCGTGGGCGAAGCTGCGGGCGCGCTGGCCGGTGGGATGCTCATCGTCGGCGCCGTCATCATGGCCATCTGGCCGATCCTGGTGCTCATCCTCATGAACACGGCCAAGGCCAAAGCCGTTTGCGTGAAGTGAGCCTACCGTCCCCGCGGCCCTGGCCCTTTGCGGGGGCGGGGGCACAACCGCCCTGCCTTCCCTTCCCTTCCCTTCCCTGCTCCTGACGCGCCTGGTGACTCTCCAGCGAGTGCGCTCTGCGCGCTCGTGACGCCTGTCGACTCGGCTACTGCACGATCACGGCGTCGTCCTTGCAGACCTCGAGGCAGGAGCCGCACTTGGTGCAGCGCGCTTGATCGATGGTGTGGAGCTCCTTCTTTTCCCCGCTGATGCAGTCCACCGGGCAGACCCGCTTGCACAGGGTGCACCCGGTGCACGCCTCCGCGTCGATGGAGAAGGTCAAAAGCGGCTTGCAGACCTTGGCCGGGCAGGTCTTGTGCACCACGTGGGCCTCGTACTCCTCGCGGAAGTACTTGAGCGTGGTGAGCACGGGATTGGGCGCGGTCTGGCCCAGCCCGCACAGCGAGGCGCTCTTAATGGTGACCGCGATCTCCTCGAGGGCGTCCAGGTCCTCGGGCTGGCCCTTGCCCTCGGTGATGCGCTCGAGGATCTCGAGCATCCGGCGGGTGCCCAGCCGACAGGGGACGCACTCGCCGCAGGACTCCTTCTGAGTGAAGTCGAGAAAGAACTTGGCGATGTCCACCATGCAGCTCGTGGCGTCCATGGCCACCATGCCCCCCGAGCCCATGATGGCCCCGGTGCGGGTCACCTCGTCGTAGTCGATGCGCGTGTCGAACAGGTGGGCCGGGATGCAGCCGCCCGACGGCCCGCCCATCTGCACGGCCTTGAGCGGCGCCCCGGTGTCCGAGCCGCCGCCCACGTCCTCGAGGATCTCCCGGATGGTGATGCCCATGGGCACCTCCACCAGGCCGCCGCGCTTGATCTTGCCCGCCAGGGCGAAGACCTTGGAGCCCTTGGACTTGTCGGTGCCCATGGCGGCGAAGGCTTCGCCCCCGTTGCGCAGGATCCAGGGCACGTTGGCGTAGGTCTCCACGTTGTTGATGTTGGTGGGCTTGCCCCACAGGCCGCTCTGGGCCGGGAACGGCGGCCGCGGCCGGGGCATGCCCCGACGGCCTTCGAGCGAGGCGATGAGGGCGGTCTCCTCGCCGCACACGAAGGCCCCGGCCCCCTCCTTGATCTTGATCGTGAAGGAGAAGTCCGAGCCCTTGATGCGCGCGCCGAGCAGGTTGCGCGCCTCGGCCTGCTCGATGG
>CAYFWA010000487.1:1990-5716 GCA_964346625.1 uncultured Myxococcales bacterium | reverse complement strand
GGCCGCGGGCCGCGCGGGCGCCATGGCCGCGGGCCGCGCGGGCGCCATGGCCGCGCCGGCGGATCGCACGCGAGAGCGATACGCCGGCGAGGCGGCGGCGCCGGTGCCCGGGCCCATGCCCTTGCCGCGCCCCGCGGCCGGGGTGGTGCGGCGGGCCGGGGGGCGGCGGGCCGGCAGCGTGCCGGCGGCGCCGCGATGGAACGTGTACTGGAGCTTGTAGGGCCGGCCCACCAGGGCCGGGTCGAAGCGGGCCCGCGGCGAGACCTCCACGATGATCAGCGGGGCGGGGTGGCCCTCGAGCCACGGGAGCCGCTTGAGGGTCTCGCCTTCGCCGGTGCGCCCGTCGTCGGCCACGCGCTGCCAGACCGCGCGCAGGGGACGTCGCGCCAGCACCTCGTCGTCGTCCTCGTTCGCCGTAGCCACGCTGGTGCGGTCCAGCCCCACCACGCGCAGGCGCAGATCGCGCTGCTTGGCCCCCAGCAGGGTCACGCTCACCGCGCCGCCGCCCCGGCCCTCGGGCCGGAAGACGTCCACGTCGTCCTGCCAGGCGAGATACCCCTCCACCGTCTCCCCCGACACGATCTGGTTGGCGCTCTCCATCGCGTCGTTGGGCTCCACCTCGTCGGTGACCTTCAGCGGCCGCCAGGTCACGCGCAGCTCGTACCAGTCGTTGACGTTGGTGCCCGGCCGCTCGGTGGCCACCTCCTGGGCCACGGCGAAGTACCTACCGGGCGACACCACGAGGTTGGGCAGGATCTCGGGGCTGCGGGCCGGGCCGTTGTCCACCGCCGCGATCTCCTCGCCGGCCTCGTCGTAGATCTGCAGCGACGTGTTGATGAAGGGGATGCCGGACAGCCGCGCCGACAGCAGCACCGGCCCCGCCGCCTTCACCTCGAAGGTGTACGTATCCACGTCGGACTGGGTCTCGCTCAGCCGCCTGCCGATCTGCCCCTTCACCGGGTGCCCCCGGGCGATGAGGTTGGCCTCGGTGTTGGTGTTGTTGGGCTCCTTTTCCCGCTCCAGCGCGCGGCTCACCGGCGCGGGCCGGGTGAAATACCAGGCCAGCGCGACGCCGCCCAGCAGCAGCACGAGCAGGGGCAAAAGAACCGACAGCCGCCTGCGCCGCCGCAGCCGCTTTTCGAAGTGGTCCAGATCCGCCCGCTTGAGGTTGTGCTCCGAGGTGAAGGGCGAGCTGGCCACGGCGATGCCGGGCATGGAAGACTGGCTGTAGGGATCCGAGGTGGTCCCGCCGAGCACGCGCACCGGGTCGGCGCGCAGGGAGGCCAGGCAGCCCTGCAACTCCTTGCGCAGCTCCCGGGTGCTGGCGTGGCGCTCGGCCGGCTCCTTGGCCATGGCCTTCATGACCACGGCCTCCAGCTCGGCGGGGATGTTCAGGTCGGGCCGCCGGGCACAAAGGGGCTCCAGCGGCTCGGTGAGGCACTTGGTGAGCACCCCCACCGGGGTCTTCGCCGGGAAGGGCACCACACCCGTAATGAGCCGATACAGGGTGGCGCCGATGGCGTAGATGTCGCACCGGTGATCCACCTGCTCGCCCCGGATCTGCTCCGGCGCCATGTAGTAGGGCGTGCCGATGACGTTGCCCTTGGCCGTGATGTTGCCCTGGTCGGCGCCCTCGCGGAGCTGCGCCAGGCCGAAGTCGAGGACCTTGATGTAGTCGGCGCCGTCGGTGCCGCGCGACACCAGCACGTTCTCCGGCTTGACGTCCCGGTGCACGATGCCGGCGTCGTGGGCTTCCTCCAGGGCGAGGCAGAGCTGGACGATCATGGGCACGGCGCGCTGGTAGGCGATGGCGCCCACTTCGCGCGCGAGGCTCCCGAGATCGCGCCCCTTCACATACTCCATGACGAGGAACAGGGCGCCGTCGTGCTCGCCGAAGTCGAACACCTGCACCGTGTGGGGGTGCGACAGCCGCGATACCGCCTTGGCCTCGCGCTGAAAGCGCGCCACCACCTCCGACTCCCGGGCCAGCTCCGGGTGCAAAAGCTTCATGGCGGCGATCTTGCCCATCCGCACGTGCTCGACCTTGTACACCTCCCCCATGCCGCCCCGGCCGATCTGGTCGAGCACCCGGTAGCGCCCCTCCAACACCGCCCCCACCCAAGACTGGAACTGGCCGTCCTCGGTGGGGCTATACCCACAGGTGAGGCAGCTATCAGCCGACGAGGAGAGCTGGCTATCGCAACGTGGGCAGCGCACCTGGGATTTCGCTCCGGCTCCGCCGGGTTGGGGATGGGTCATGGCAACGAAACATGTACGGTCGCTCGGGCTTCGGGTCGCTCGGGCTTCGGGTCGCTCGACCTCCGGGCCGCTCGACCTCCGGGCCGCTCGACCTCCGGGCCGCTCGGGCTTCGGGTCGCTCGACCTCCGGGCGCTCGACCTCCGGGCGCTCGACCTCCGGGCCGCTCGATCTCCGGGCCGCTCGACCTTCGGATATCCAACGGATTTTCCACGTTACCGGAGGCCGGGGCGCGGGTCAATTCCCAGGGCGGGGGCCGGGGCGTCCCCTGGGTCGCCCATTGGGTCGTCCTCGCGCCCGGGGACGCGGCCGGGCGCTGCCGGTCGGGCCCTGCTTCGCACGCTGAAACACGGCGCGCACCTTGGGTGAGACATCGACCGGGTCCAGGGTGAGCTCGGGCTGGATCCGCAGCGCCTCGCGAGCGGCCTGCAGGGCCAGCGCGCGCCGCCCCAGGGCCACCCAGGCGGTGCAGCGCAGCCGCAGCGCCTGCACCGCCTGGGCGTCGGGCAGCCCCGGCCACCCGAGCACGGGCCCCAGCCGCGCGGCCGCGGTCACGTACCGCCCGCGGCGCAGGTCCGTGCGCGCCTGCCCCAGCCGGCGCCGGGCCCGGCGCCGGGTCCCCGGATCGGGCCGGGGCAGGGAGTTGGGCAGGTACCAGCCCAGCAGCCGCAGCGAGGCCAGCGGGATCACCAGGTTCTGGCCCCCGCGGAGCCGACCCCGAATTTTGTTTACCATCTCGACCCACTTGGCCAGGCGGAGCACCCGGGGGTCGCGCGCGCGCCGGTCCAGCAGCCGCGCCACCAGCCGCGTGAGGCCGAAGCGGTGCGGGACCTGCACCCGCAGCAGGGTCGGGATCGTGATCACGTGGCGCCTGGGTGCGGCCTCGCCCGGCCGATACTCTTTGCCGTTGATTGTTGCCAAAAACCGCGCGTGGGAGGCATCGCCGAGGTAGTCCCGGGCGAGGATCTCCCACGTGTCGCCCGACCGGATGCGATAGGACCACGCGGTGGGCAAGCGCACCGCGGTCCCGGGTCGCAGCCGCGGCAGGCGCCGGCCGAAGCCGCTCTCCCCGTTGGCCAGCAGCAGGGCTCGCGCCGCCCAGGTTTCCCCGTAGTACCGCTCGGCCAGCTCCTCGGCCGAGTCCCCGCGCTTCACCGTCACGCGCAGGCCCCGATCCAGGGGCTTTCCCCGACGCGCCCCCTGCTTGCCCTCCGCGTTCGCCGGCCCCTGGTCGCCCCGCTTCGCGGGAGCGGCCGCCGCGACGTCGAGCCCTGCGCTCGGCGCGATCCCGATGACCAACCCCACCCCCAAGGCAAGACCGAGGCGCAGCGGGGCCCAAGAGGCCCTGGTGGCCCGAGGGGCCCGCAGGGCTCGCGAGCGCCACCGCGGCGCGCTCATGGCCTGCCTCCCCGGGGCGCTCATGGCCTGCCTCCCCGGGGCGCTCATGGCCTGCCTCCCCGGGGCGCTCA
>CAYFWA010000487.1:0-1890 GCA_964346625.1 uncultured Myxococcales bacterium | reverse complement strand
GGGGCGCTCATGGCCTGCCTCCCCGGGGCGCTCATGGCCTGCCTCCCCGGGGCGCGGGCCGATCCGACCGCGGGCGCGCCGGGCGCGGCGCCGCGCGGCGGGCACGCCGGGTCATGGGCCCGGGCCGGCTCGGCCGCGACCGCGCCGGGCGCGGGGGGGACTCCGTGAGGTCCACGTCCACCGACGCCACCTCGCCGGCGGTCACGGTGACCGTACGTTCGCGCCGTCCCAGCGCCGGGTGGACCAGCACCACCTCGTAACTCCCCGGGGCCAGCCGGATGGGGCGGGCGAAGGGGGTAGTCTCGCGCCGCTGACCGTCGATCTCGACGTGGGCCCACGGGTGGGCCTGGACCCGCAGCGCGCCCTGGGAGGCCGCGGGCGGGACGCCGGGGCCAACGGGCCCGCTGGGGGTGGAGACCACCACCGGTGGCGGAGGCGCTGGAGCCTCGCGCTCGCGTTGCGACGGCCAGTTACCCAGCACCACCACCAACAGCGTGACAAACAGCACCGCCGAGACCCCGGCCACCCACACGGCCGCCGGGATCCCCAGCCAGGGCTCCCGGGGCGGTGTGACCTCCTGGCGCCACTGCGCACGCAGCCCCTCGCTGGCGTCGGCGGGCAGCGCCGCCTGGGCCTGCTCGGGGGTGAGCTCCCCCAGCGACTCCATCCAGCTCACCAGCCGGACCTTGGGGGGCACGGTGAGCCGCGTGGCGGCGAAGCGCTCTAGGGCCATGGCGAGCTGCTGGGCCACGGGGTACCGATCCCGGGCCGACTTCTCCAGACACCGCATCACGATGCGCTCGATCTCCCGCGAGATCGGGGGCACGAGCTGGCGGGGCGGGCTGGGACGCTGCACGCGGATGTTGTGCAGCACCGTGCGGTCGTCGTCCTGGCGGAAGGGCTTCTGGCCGGTGAGCATCTGGTAGAGCACCACCCCCAGGCTCCAGATGTCGGTGCGGCCGTCGAGCCGCTCGCCGAGAATCTGCTCGGGAGACATGTAGGCCGGCGTGCCCACGCCCGCGCCGGCCTGGGTGAGATCTCCGAAGGACTCCCGCCGCGCGATGCCGAAGTCCATGAGCTTGATGACCCCGCTCACGGTGAACATGATGTTGGCCGGCTTCACGTCGCGATGGATCACCCCGCGCGAGTGCGCGTAGTCCAGCGCCCGGGCCACCTGGAAGCCCACGATGGCCGCCACGTCCAATGGCAACCGACCGTGGCGCTCGAGCACGTCGTACAGGTCCACGCCCTCCACGTACTCGGTGACCATGTAGGGTAGCTGGCCTTCCGTGCGGTAGTCGTAGATGTGCAGGATGTTCTCGTGCTGCAGCGCCGCTAGGCTGAGGGCCTCCCGGTCGAACCGCTCCGACAGCGGCCCCTGGGCGGCGATCTCGGCCCGCAGCACCTTGATGGCCACCGGGCGAGCCAGGTTCTCCTGCACCGAGCGGTACACCACCGACATGCCGCCCGCGCCGATCTCGCGCTGCACCCGGTAGGGCCCAATCCGCAGCTCGCCCTCGGCGGCGGGCTCACTGGAGCGCTTCGCGGCGGCGGGCTCACTGGAGCGCTTCGCGGCGCCGCCCGGCACGGGCGGGGGCGTGGATGCGGGCGGCGGCGCCGGCCCCCGTAGCGGCGGGGTCTGCCCCGGCGACCGGGACCGAGGAGACCGAGGAGGGAGCGTGGTCTTCGACGGTGCCGCAGCGCGCGCCCCCGCGCTCAGCCGCGGCGCGGGGATCGAGCGGGCGCCCGCCGGATCAGGGGAGACCGCGCGGAGCCGGGCCGAGGACGAGGGCCGCCGGGGCGCGGGGCTCCGGCCAGGGCTCCACCCCGGGGAAGGCACGGGTGTCGACGGGGAGGGGGCCTTCACCTCCGAGAAGAGCTCCGAAGACG
>CAYFWA010000486.1:3078-5726 GCA_964346625.1 uncultured Myxococcales bacterium | reverse complement strand
GCCCCAGGGCGGCCGAGGGGGGCGTCGAGCCCATCGTGGACCGGGTGTTCGTGCCCGGGGTCAAGGACCCGGTGCGGCTGCGGCCCAACACCGCGGAGCTGTATCTGCTGGCCCGGCTGCGCGACGAGGCCCACCGCTTCGCCATCACCCACCACCGCAAGCTGCGGCGCAAGACCGCGCTGCGCACGACCCTGCTGGACATCCCGGGCGTCGGCGAAAAGCGCGCCAAGGCCCTGCTGCGCCACTTCGGCTCGGTGCGCGCCATCGGTCAGGCCAGCCTCGAAGAGCTGCACGACGCCCCGGGGCTGTCCAAGGCCGCGGCCCGGGCCGTGTTCGACCACTTCCACCCCGACGGGTGACATCCCCGGAACCACGCTCAGCGCGTGAGACCGATGACGGCCCAGCGCCCGTCGCGCTGGCCCAGGATCAAGACCAGGTCGTTTTTCATGTAGCGGGCCACCACGTACAGGTGGGGCGCGCCGGGCTGGACCCCCCGGGGCAGGGTGCCCAGCCGCTGGCGGAGCCCGGCGGCGGTGTGAAGCTGCACCGAGCGCTCCAGGTGACGATCCGGGGTCTCGGCGATGAGAGCGAGGTAGACCGCGCGAAGCTGCTTGCGGGAGGTGGCCCGCTGCCGGCCGCCCACCGCGAAGGGCACCGCCGAGGCGCGCTGCATCCGGTTCACCTTGCCCTGCAAAAAGCCCGTGATCCACGCGGCGGCGGGTCCCTTGGCCTTGGGATCGAGAGTGGCGCCGAGCTGCCGGTTCGCGCCCTGTCCCTCCGGTCGGCGGGCCGACGGCCGGGCCTCGCCGGTGGCCGAGCCCCCCTGGCGGCGGCGCAGGGCCCGCCCCGAGCGGCGGGGCCGCGGCGACGTCCCCTTGGCGCTGGCGCGGTCCTGCCGGCCCCCGGGCGGGCTGGCCAGGATGAAGGGGTCCACGTTGAAGGTCCCGCACTGGCGGTGGTTGCGATAAAAGCCCCAGTGCAGATAGACCCGCCCGTCGGGCGAGCGGATGGCCGCCGGCGGCGCGCCGAAGGGCGCGGCCTGAAACACGACGTCCAGGGCGGCCACGTCGAAGGGCAAAAACCCCGATGGCTTCACCACGCCCGCCTTCACCAGGCGCCCCCGGTTGTCGAGCACCATCTCGATCTTGGTGTGGCGGCTCCAGTCGTTGAAGGCGTTGTGGGCCGGCAGGCGCTCGAGGTCCTCCAAGAAGCCGTGGCCCCACAGGGGGTGGATCTTGCGGTGCATGGCCGCGATGTACTTGGCGTAGGGGTGGGCGCGGGTCTTGAGGGCCGTCTGGTTGCCTACCTTCACCTCGGGCACGTAGTTTTCGAGCGCCGCCTTGATCCGCTTCCAGCGCTTGGACTTGGGTCCCTTGGAGCCGCGGCGCCGGTGCCGCTTGCGCCACTGGGCCGCCCACTGCTTGCCGAAGACCCGGTCGGCGTCCTGCGGCGTGATCCGCAGCTTGAGCCGCCGGCGCGCCACGCGGGAGCCGGGCCGGCGCGGAGGGACCCGCCGGGGCTGGGGGCGGGCCCGGGGACGGCGCACCGACAGGGTCCCGCGAGGCGAAAGCCGCGTCTGGTCCGGCTTGAGCACGTCGCGATCCTGGTCCTTTTTGCGATTTCGCATGGCGAGCAGGCCAGCGCGGCGGGGCTCTTGGGCCGGCTGGGCCCGGCGCGGCGTCACCCGCGGCCGGGCCCGGGGGCGGGGGCCGCGCCGGGGCGCGCCGGCGCGCTCCCGGGGCGCGCGCTGGGGCAGCCGGGTCTCGTTTTTCTTCTGGCGGGTCAGCGCGCCGATCTTCTTGCGGGCCTTGGCCTTCAGATTGGTCTGGTTGCTGTGCCGATCCAGGTTGGTGTGCCGGGCCCGGGTCTGCTTTTCGACGTCACGGTTGCTTTGCGCCAGATACTTGGCGTCGGTGGGCTTGGGCTCGTCTGTGGGGTTGTCCTGGTCCACCATCTTCATCCGGTTGAGCTTCACCTCCACCGGCCGGGGCTGCGGGCGCTTTTTCGGCCGCGGCCTGGGGCGCTTTTTCGGCCGCGGCCTGGGGCGCTTTCTCGGGCGGGGCGGGGGGCGCTTTTTCAGCCGCGGTCTGGGGCGCTTTTTCAGCCGGGCCCGCTGCCGCGGGGGGGTCTCGGGGATAATCCGCTCGCGGGGTCGGGGGCGGTCGCGTGCGGCCGGCACGTCCCGAGCGGGCGGCCGCGGGGCCTCGGCGACCTGCTGCGGGTCGGGCTCCCAGGTGACCTCCACCGGCTCGGGCGGAGGGTGGCCCTCGCCCGGGCGGCCCAGGAAGTCACCCAGCAGCGGCCAGAACAACCCCACGTGAACCAGCAGCGAAATAAGCAGCCCCGCCCCCACCACCACCCACCAAGGCAAGACCCGGTCCTGGCTCGTCGCCTGGTCCTGGATGCCTGGGGGAGGCTCGACCCCGGGGCGGGGTCTGGATCCGGTGCGGTTCACAGCCACAGTGTATGAGATGTCCCGCGATCGCGCACGGGTTGCCTACAATCCTCCCCCGAAGCCCGGCTGGGCCTCCGCGTCCTCGCGGAGGCCCAGCCGGGTAAGCTCCGTCCCTTCCCTCTCCGCAGTGCGCGCTGTCCTCCGCGTCCTCGCGGAGGCCCAGCCGGGTAAGCTCCGTCCCTTCATCTCTCCG
>CAYFWA010000486.1:0-2978 GCA_964346625.1 uncultured Myxococcales bacterium | reverse complement strand
CCTCCGCGTCCTCGCGGAGGCCCAGCCGGGTAAGCTCCGTCCCTTCATCTCTCCGCAGTGCGCGCTGTCCTCCGCTTCCCCGCGGAGGCCCAGCCGGGTAAGATCCCCCCGAAACCTCCCCGGCCGCCGCTTCCCTTGGGCATTCGTCTACGGACTCATGGAAAGGATACGACACGTCCACGTCACGTCACGCAAGCCCCCCCGTGCCGGTCGTTTACGAGCCCTCGCCCCCTCAGACTCGAGTCAGACCCTCCGGTACACGCCCACCACCACGCCGATGACGCGAAACGCCACGCCATCGTCGGCGCCCACCCAGATGGGCTCCAGCGCGTCGTTGGCCGGCTGCAGCCGCACTCCGCCGCGCTCGGGGAAGTAGCGCTTGACCGTGGCCTCATCCTCCACGAGGGCCACCACGATCTCGCCGCGGCGGGCCGTGGGCTGCTGGCGCACGAACACGATGTCCCCGTCTAGGATCCCATCCTGGATCATGGAGTCGCCGCTGACCCGCAGGGCGAACACGTCCTGGGCGTCGCCCACCAGGGAACGATCCACCTTGAGGGTGTCCTCGAGGTTCTCCACCGCCAGGATGGGCTGGCCCGCCGCGACCCGGCCCACCAGGGGCACGGCCCGCGCGCGCGAGGCCGGCGTCACCGGACGCAGGGTCCGCGACTTGAGATCCTCGCGCTCGATGTAGCCCTTGCGCTCGAGGGCCTTGAGGTGATCGTTGACCCCGTTGGTGGAGCGGATTCCCATGTGCTGACCGATCTCGCGCATGGTGGGCGGATACCCCCGCTCCTCCAGGGAGCGGGTAATGAAATCGAGCACCTGTCGCTGTCTCTTGGTCAATGGGCTCATGAACCTCTCCAAGGCCGGTGGGCCTGCGCCCTCCTAAACACCTACACAGTGTACTGAACATTTGCTGCGTGTCAACTCTGTGGTCTGGAGGCGACAGGACGATCGTCGATTGCCACGTCGATGATCGACCTCGAGGTCCCCGTTGACTGCGCGGGGAGCCGGCATGATAATGCGTCGCCAAAACAAGCGGGTTGTGCCGGGACGACTGCTACGCTGGGAGATCTCCCCCGTAACCCGAAGCACGATCGCGAACCCGGAAACCATCCCAACCAAAACGCATACCGGAAACCAAGCGCGAACCCGTACGCCGAGCCTGAGCGCCGAGCCGAACCGCCGAACCGCCGAACCGCCGAACAAAAGGAGACCCCTTCATGGCAACAACGAGCCGCCTGCTACTGATGGTCTTGATGGTGCTCGCCGTGGGCTGCCAGCCCCCGAACAAGTGGAAGATCGTCAGCAAGATGGATCTGCAGACGCCCGGGGGGGAGCCCGAGATCACCGAGATCCAGGACCTGGGATCCGTCCCGCTGATCATGAACAAGCCGCTGCGGCACCTGCCGGGCGATGGCAAGGCCGTGGTGGGGGAGCTGCTGGTGATCCGGGGCAAGAACCTCGGCCGGCAGCCCACCGTGGCCTTCGGGCCCCAGCCCATGCGCGTGCTGGCGCGGACCGAGGACGGGGGGATCGTGGTGCGAGCCCCGGCCGGCTCGGCGCCGGGCAAGCTGCGAGTCAGCGTCACCCACGACGGGGGCACCACCAGCAAGATGATGGAGCTCAAGCGCTACGGGCTGGCCGTCATCCCCGGCCTGCCCGGCATCCAGGTGCTCGAAGTGGGCACCGAGAAGGTCGAGCCCGCAGGCAAGCCGCTGCTGGCCACCGCGCCGCGGTTCATCGCCCTGCACCGCGACGGGTCGGTGGCCTACGCTACCACCAGCGCCAAGCAACCGCGCCTGCTGGCGATCGATCTCGCCGCGGCGGGCAAGCCCGAGATCGTGAACCAGCGCAAGCTCGGCATGTGGAAGGTGATCGGGCTGTCGGTGGCCTCGGAGGCCAAGGTGGCCGCCGTGGTGCACGAGAAGGCCATCTTGATGTTCGACCTGGACAACCCCCGCGACCCGCTGCGCTACAACCCGGCGCGGTTCCCGCCGGGGCTGCTCAAATCCGGCGTGGTCGACATCCGGCTGTCGACCCGCTGCGCTACAACCCGGCGCGGTTCCCGCCGGGGCTGCTCAAATCCGGCGTGGTCGACATCCGGCTGTCTCCCGACGGCAAAACCCTGGCGGTGCTGGCCGCCAAGGACAACACCCTGGTGCTGTTCGACGTGTCGGATCCCAACGCCGTGCGCAACACCGACCCCATCCGGCTTTTGCCCGACGCCAAGGAGCCCCTGGTGCGGAGCCTGCGCTTCGGCTACGAGCCCCGCTCCGCGGTCAAGCAGGTGCTGTGGGTGGCCACCGGCGACACCCCCCGCAGCCAGCTCGTGGGCAAGCACCCCCCCCGCCAGCTCAAGTACGGGGTGATCTCCGCGGTGGACAGGACCGTGCTGCCCAAGCTCAAGCCCCTTGGCGAGGTCACCTTGCCCAGCAAGCTCACGCCCCGGGAGGTCACCTCCTCCTACGCCGTTTCTCAGGTGGCCTCCGCCTCGGTGATCCGCCGCGAGCCGAGCCAGATGACCTTCTTCGCGGCCATGATGCACCCGGACCTGTTTCTGCTCGGCAAGCAGCGCCTGGACACCCCCACGGGGCTGCAGCAGGGCGCCGAGCTGCTGCGCAAGCTCGGAAGCTGGGGGGCGATTCTGCGCACCGATCACCGCGGCCAGGGCGGCGTCTTTTACGAAGGGGGCGATCTCATCTCGTCCCTGGCGCTCACCGGCGACGGCCGCCTGCTACTCGGTATCACCTGCCGCCCCGACGTGACGGTGGACCCGCCCAAGGTGGAGATCCCCTGCGGCCTGCTGGTCAAGCCCACCGACAAGGAACCCGCCCGCTACCAGGCCATGGGCAAGCTGCCCATCTCGCGGTTCGCCCCGCCCTTCCGGTTCGGCGTAATCGCGCTGCAGCCGTAACCACTAGGGGGGCTGTCCCAGCCCCCCTCCCCGCGCGAGTGAATCGCGCGGGGGCCCC
>CAYFWA010000485.1:4596-5727 GCA_964346625.1 uncultured Myxococcales bacterium | reverse complement strand
CAGCAAGCCGGTCGCCCTCCTCGCTTCTTGACAGCATTGCGCCTCGGCGCCCTCGATGCTTCGAGCTCATTCTTGCGCGAGCCCTTATCACGCGGGGAAACCGGTGAGCCACCCACCCGATTCGAACGTAGCCCGAACGAGCAAGAACCATGTCCGATGACGAACGCCAATCGTTTTATCTGCAAATCCTCGACGCCTCTCCTTGCGCCATGATGCGCGTGGATCCCGAGGGGCGCATCCAGCTCGCGAACCGGGCTTGCACCCAGATCCTCGGCTACAGCCCGGAGGAGCTGCACGGTCGCAGCGTGGACGAGCTGGTCCCCGAGGAGCACCGCACCGCTCACGCACGCAACCGCCGCTACTACATGGCGGACCCCATCCGGCGTCCCATGGGCGACGGGCAGCGCCTCCGCGCCCAGCGCCGGGACGGCACGCAGGTGCCCGTGGAGATTACCCTCAATCCGGTCCAGTGGGGAGACGAGCTCGCGGTGCTAGTGTCGCTGCTGGATCTCACCGATCGGATCCGCCTCGAGGAGACCGTCCACCTCCGGGATCAACAGCTTCAGCTCGCCCGGGAGCGGATCTCCTCGGCCTCGGCCTCGGATCCGGTGACCGGGGCTCGTAACCGGTCGGCATTCTTCGAGGATCTCACCTCTCGCGCTACGTTGGCCCTGCGGCGGGGTCACAATCTCTCCCTGGTGCTGCTGGACATCGACCGCTTCAAGGAGTTCAACATCGAGCACGGCCAGCAGCGCGGGGACGAGCTGCTCAAGCGCATCGCTGCCATGGCCCGCTACACCGCCCGCGGCAGCGATCTCCTGTCGCGCACGGGCGCCGATGTCTTCACGCTCATC
Source organism: uncultured Myxococcales bacterium (assembly GCA_964346625.1). GTDB lineage: Bacteria > Myxococcota_A > Polyangia > HGW-17 > JAJRWW01 > CAYFWA01. The sequence goes on along the minus strand of CAYFWA010000485.1, from coordinate 4,873 downwards.
CTTCCCGAGACGGGCGCCGAGGGCGCAGACCGTTTCGCGGAGCGGCTCCAGCAAGCCGTCCGTAGCGCCGACTGGACCCACCGGCCCATCACGACGAGCCTGGGCGTGAGCACCCTGGAGGCCGCCGCCGCCGGAGAGACGCGCCCCTCGGCCGACGAGCTGCGCCGCGCCCTGTACGAGCAGGCCCAGCTCGCCCTGGCCGAGGCCAAGGCTCGAGGAGGTGACGGCTTCGTGCACGCCCGGGAGCTGGCCGACGCGACCCCGCCGGAGTGATTCG
>CAYFWA010000485.1:4185-4496 GCA_964346625.1 uncultured Myxococcales bacterium | reverse complement strand
CGCCCGCGGGAGTGATTCGCGCCCGCGGGAGTGATTTGCGCTCGCGGGAGTGATTTGCGCTCGCGGGAGTGATTCGCGCCCGCGGGAGTGATTCGCGCCCGCGGGAGTGATTCGCGCCCGCGGGAGTGATTTGCGCTCGCGGGAGTGATTCGCGCCCGCGGAAATGATTCGCGCCCGCGGGAGTGATTCGCGCCCGCGAGGCGAACCACGTCTTGCGCCCGGCCAAGGCGTTCGATACAGTCGGGATCACGATCCGTTCACGATCGAATCGAATGGGTGCGCGCCGCACGCCCACCCTGGCGATCGGCCCG
>CAYFWA010000485.1:0-4085 GCA_964346625.1 uncultured Myxococcales bacterium | reverse complement strand
GGAATCGACCCGGGAATCGACCCGGGAATCGACCCGGGAATCGACCCGGGAATCGACCCGGGAATCGGACAGACTCGATGCTTCGTAAAATGGCTCTCATCTCCCTGCTGTGCGCGACCGCGGCCACCGGTCTCGGGGGCCTGGGGTGCGTGCAGGAGCCGGACTGTCGCGCGGCCTGCGAGCACACCTGCGAGCTTTGCGGCACCGACTGCGAGCCCGAGCAGATCGACACCTGCACCCAGAGCTGCGAAGACGGGCTCACCGACCCCGCGCGGACCGACTGCGTGCTGAGCACCGACCGCTGTGAAGACCTCTGGAAGTGCTGAGCCGCGCGCGTGTATCGGGAAACCGAGTCCCACCGGAAAACGTGGGGGAAGCCGTCGGGCCGAGTTGCTTTGCCACCGTCCAGGCCTTACGCTAGTACGGTGCCCCGTTTTCCGCCCTACACCAAGGAGGGGCGATGTTCGGACGAAGCTACAAAGTCGGAACCCTGCTGGGGTTCCGAATCGAAATCAGCGTAACATTTCTCATCTTGCTGGGGTTCATCCTGCTGTCCAACGGGCTGTCGGCCGGCGCGGCCGGGATGCTGGGCGGCCTGCTGATGGTGCTGGTGCTCTTCGGCTCCGTGCTCGCCCACGAGCTGGGACACGCGGTGGTCGCCCGCCGGCTCGGGCTACCCATCCTGGGGATCGAGCTGCACTTCGTGGGGGGCGCCGCCAAGATGGCCCGTCCGCCCCGGTCGGCCCGCCAGGAGGTCATCGTGGCGGTGGCGGGGCCGGCGGTGTCCTTCGCCCTGGGCGTCGTGTCCCTGGTGCTGGCCATGGCCACCGGGAGCCACTTCCTTTGGCTGCTGGCGCTGATCAACGGCATGCTGGGCGTGTTCAACCTGCTGCCCGCCCTGCCCATGGACGGGGGGCGGGTGCTGCGAGCCCTGCTCTCCGAGCGGCTCGGTCGGCTCCGCGCCACCCACGTGGCCGCGAGCGTAGCCCAGGGCCTCGCCATCACCATGGTGGTGCTGGGCATCGTCCAAGCTGCCAGCCCCTTCCTGGTCATCGCGGGCGCGCATATCAGCGGGCTGGCGCTGGTGCTGGTGGGCTTTCTGGTGTGGCTGATGGCGGCCCAGGAGCGCAGGCTGGCAAACCGGTGGCGGTATGACGACGAGGAGCCCCCGCCCCAGGTGCTCGACCCGTACGGCCGGGTGATCCACGGGGATTCCGACGCCCACGGCGCGACCCACGTCCCACGCACCGCCGAGCCCCAGACCGTGTTTCGAGCCTCGCCCCGCGGCTCCGGTCAGCCGGATCCGGCCGGCGCCGGACCCCGCCGGCGGGTCTATCGACTGCCCAACGGCGCGGTGATGGTGGTGGAGGAGCACGTCCGCTGGTAGCCCGGCCCGCCTCCCGCCTCCAGGACCCCGTTTCCCCCCAGACCATATAGGACCAGCGCCGACCGGTGCCGACCGCTTTCGAACACTCCCGCGAAGGCAATGGCCAGCGTGGCCCACTGGACGCGCCCCCTGCGGGTCTCGGGACACACCCCCCCGCCGCGACCGTCCGGGGACCGCCAAACACCCTGATTTTCCATCAATACGGTTGCGTTCGACCAAAAACGTGTCAGCGGAACGAGGGTTGCATAGGATAGCCTCATGTTCCGCCTTCGTTTCTGTCCGTGTCCGCCGCCTCTGCCAACCGCCCCACGCGCGCGGTCGGTCCCCCGCGCCGCTGCGCTCTTGGCGAACCGGCCGGTCCAGACCCAGCACGTCCCACCCCGGCGGCACCCGACCCGGCGGCTCCCGACCCGGCGGCTCCCGGCGCTGCTGATCCCCACTCTCCTGACGTTCGGATGGGTCGGCTGCGAGGGGGACCCCCGGGCGAGCCCGCGCGGGCCGGAGCGCACCCGGGAGGCAGGGCTCGAGCCCCGCCTGCGCTCGGCGCCCAGCCCCGACTCGGTGCGACGCGAGCGCCCCCGGGGCACGCCGGTCCGCTGGGACGGCCGCACGTCGCTGCGCAAGCTGGGCGATTCCCGGGTCTGGGCCTTCGAAGGGGGGCGCCGCCGCCCCATGGAGGCGCAGGCGGCCCGTAAGGCCGGGCTCACCATCATCGACCTGGGGGCAAGCTGGGCCCCCGTGCTGTTTTCGGAGTTCCGCCCCGGGGACGCCGCGCCGCAGCCCTTCCCCTACCGTCAGCGCTACCTGGACATGGCCAACGACCGGACGGATCACCGCGGCCGCAAGCTCCGAGCCGGGGAGCACAACTACCTGGATCTCTACGGCGTCCCGCCCACCCTGTCGGTGGTGCGAAAGAGATTCCTGGACACCGAGCTGCGCGAGTGCCTCGCCGACGTGGACCGGGAGGCGCTGCGCAAGCTCCCGCGGGCCGTGTCGGCCTGGGGCTTCAAGTACGTCCGCCGCCGCGCCCGCGCCCTGCGCAAGGGGGCCCGCCGCGTCAAGCGTCGGCGGCGCCTGAAGTCCGACGAGGCGCTGGCGCGCACCAAGGGCGGCAAGCGCCTGCTGCGCAAGCTGCGCCGGGCCGAGCGGCGAGCCCGCGCGGCCAACGCCGCCCTCGAGGTGCTCGCGTGCGAGGGGATGCTCGAACGCCGCGCGAAGCGTCGACGTGGTCGTCGCCGCTGGCGCAAGCTCCCGGCGGGCGACAAGCTCTGGCGAGCGCTCACCTCCTATGAGCGCAAGCACATGATCCTCGGCCGAGGGGTGCTCACCAAGCGGCTGGCCAAGGAGATGGCCCGCACCGCCGACGAGGCCGACGCCGACGCCTTTCGCCGGGTGCTCCGAGAGCGCGTGGTGCACGCGGCCCGGATCGTCGAGGACGGAACCGCCCGGCGCCTGCGCAAGCACTGGAAAGACGCCCAGGGCCGCAAGCGCCCCCTGCGGGACCTGGTCTCGGAGTTTACGAAGCAGACCCTCGATGCCCTGGGGCTCACGAGCACCGTCGCCATCCGCAGCTTTCTCACCGGCCTCTCCGCCCCGGTGCTCGCGGATCTGCGCGTGGCCGTGCGGCTCCCTGACCGCCCACCCTACTACGGCCCGGACATGGACCTCGAGGTGGTCATCAACCGGGGCGACGTCTACTACGATCCGCCCATCGACCAAGAGGGCAACAAGGTCGCCCAGTACCGCAGCCGGCTCCCGCGGCTGACCCTGTGGGTGACCCACCGCGGCCAGCGGATCCCCCTGGTGCGCTGGCGCACCACCGTAGGGGGCTGGAACGACGAGCTGAAAGACGGCCAGGTCTACCTGAAGTACAAACCCTCCAAGGTGGGCGAGCGCGTCTGGCGGGACATCGTGGCTGCGCCCATCTGGATCCCCCCGCCCACCACGCCGCACCGCGAGATCGTGCGCGGTCGCAAGCTCAAGACCGACTCCATGGGACCGGGACCCTACTCGGCCTACGGCCTCGTGGCGGCCTTTCACCTGCTGCCCCGCAAACGCCGCGGGGAGATCCGGTACGTGGACCAGGGGATCCGCACCCACGGATCGTACAACTACCGCTCCATCCGCGCCGGCTACTCCCACGGCTGCCACCGGCTTTACAACCACCTTGCCCTGCGGCTGTTCAGCTTCATCGTGATGCACCGCGACTACGATCGCGTGGGGCTCGAGCCCTACGAGTACACCAACCGCTTTACCTACAGAGGGCGACGCTACAAGATCGAGGTGGACAACCGGGGCTACATCTACCGACTCACCGACCCCATCAAGGTGACCGTCTCCCGCGGCCGGGTGCTCGGCAAGCGCAAGCAGCCCATCAAGGAGTACATCCCCAAGCCCGGCGTGAAGTACGAGCCCGACGGGGGCGTCGAGGACAGCGCCGACGGCGGCGTCGGGGACCCCGCGGACGCGGGAGTGAGCGGCAGCGACGACAGCGACTCGCCGGGCGGCGAACCCGACGCCGGCGTGGGCTCCGGCTCCTCCGGCTCCTACGGCTCCGCCGACGGGAGCGCCGATGAGAGCGGGGGCAGCGACGGGGACCGCTCCCGCGAAGCGCCGGCCTCCCGGCTCCGCCCCACCCGACCCCCGCCCCCGCCTCCGTGATCAGCAGCGGACGGAACGTCCAGGGGGGAGCCGGCTC
>CAYFWA010000484.1:2349-5734 GCA_964346625.1 uncultured Myxococcales bacterium | reverse complement strand
TGGGACATCCCCCCTGAACGCTGATGCGTTATAGTATTCCGATGACGAGACGTGCGCCCTCCATCTGCCTCCGGTGCCCGGTTCGCCCGTGGCCGAGAGGCCGGCGCCGGGGCTCTCCCCGTAGCGTATGGCTGCTGCTGCTCACGCTGATGGTGGGCCTCGGCGGGGCCGCGCGCGGCCCGGCGCAGGCGCTGCCGGCGCAGCGGCTGGGGCCCCCAGCCCTCGAGCCGACAGCGGACGAAGGGAGGGCCAGCGCCCCCGACGCCCCGCTCCCCGACCCCTTGGGGTCCTGGCGCGCGTTGCTGCCGTGGGTGAGCCTGCCCCCCTGGCCCCTCGATCCCGCGGCCACCCATCAGCGCCCCGATCCTCCCCCCGCGGTCCTCTCGGCGCGCCGGCGCGGCACCCCGGCGACCCCGGGCAGCGATCCGGACTGCGTGGCGCGTCTGGCCGCCGAGGGCGTAGCCTTCGAGCTGGCCGATCCCACCGAGGGGGTGGCCACGCCCGTGCGCGTGGACCTGAGCGACGTCGGGGGCGTCGCCTACCGGTACTACTATCCGGCCCCCCCGCCGCGGGTGCTCGACTGTCGGCTGGCCCTGGCGCTTGCGCGCGCGGCGCCCGTGCTGCGGGCCAACGGGGTGCGCGCGGTGGTGTTCGCCAGTCACTACCGGCCCAGCCTGGGCCTGTTGCCCCCCCATCGGTACCACCCCCATGCGCAGGGCCTCGCCCTGGACGTCAAGGGGTTCGAGGTGGGCGACGGCGTGCGGCTGGACGTCACCCGGGACTACGAGCCGGGGCTGGGATTCCAGACCCCCGCGTCGTGTCTGGGACGACCGGTGACGGCCAAGGGCATGTTGCTGCGCAAGATCGTCTGTGATCTGGACGCCGCGGACGTCTTTTTCGCGATCCTCACCCCCGACTACGACGCCGAGCACTGGAATCATCTGCACCTGGGGGCCTTCCACCCCGCCCAGGCGCTCCGGGTCCGGTCGCGCAACACCGCGCTTTTCGAGGTGCCCCTCGACGAGATGCCGCGCTGGGCCCGGCGCCGTCCTCCCCGGCACCGCCCCGCGCTGCGCCGCTGGGACCAGGTGGCCGCCCGGCCCTGGCCGAGGCCCTACCTGAGCGTGCGTGAGGCCTTCGGCGTCGCGGCGCCCCCCGCGGCGGTCCTGGTGATCCGCCGGTTGTTGCGCGACCCCTCGGCCGGGCCCGGCTGGCTCCACCGGTTGCTCGCCACGATCCGCCGCCTGCCCGAAAGCTGGGGGGCGCTCTGGCGACCGGACGGCTCGCTAGGCGAGTCTCGGGACGACGCCCTCGTTGGCCCCGCAGACGAGTCTCTGGACGACGCCCTCGTCGACCTCATCGACCTCGACGCCCTCGTTGGCCCCGCAGACGAGTCTCTGGACGACGCCCTCGTTGGCCCCGCAGACGAGTCTCTGGACGACGCCCTCGTCGACCCCCTGTAGAGGCGGTCCGCGGTCTGATATCATCTGCGGCGCAGGCCACCGACGGGGCGCCGCGGCGCGCCCGGGGGAGCTCGATCCGATGGCAAACACCGACAGCACCATCCTGGTGGTGGACGACGAGAAGAACATCCGGCGCACGCTGCGCATGGTGCTCGAGGGAGAGGGCTACGAGGTGGTGGACGCCCCCTCGGCCGAGCGCGGCCTGGAGCTTTTGCGCGAGGAGTCCCCGGACCTGGTGCTGCTCGACGTGAAGCTGCCGGGGGAAAGCGGGCTCTGGGCGCTGGAGCGGATCATGTCCGGGGACTACGGAGAGCCGCCGACCCCCGTCATCATGATCTCGGGCCACGCCACCTTCGCCGACGCGGTGCAGGCCACGCGGCTCGGAGCGGACGATTTTTTCGAAAAACCCATCGATCGACAGCGGGTCCTGGTGTCGGTGAGCAACGCCCTCGAGCGCTCGGCCATGCGGCGCGAGGTCCACACCCTGCGAGCCCGGCTCGACGATCACTTCGAGATGATCGGCTGCGCCGAGGTCATGCAGACCCTCTATGGCCAGATCGCCAAGGTGGCCCCCACCCGGGGACGGGTGCTGATCACCGGGGAGAGCGGGACCGGCAAGGAGCTGGTGGCGCGCGCCATCCACCGCCACAGCCAGAGCTACGAGGGCCCCTTCGTGAAGGTCAACTGCGCGGCGATCCCGCCGGAGCTCATCGAGAGCGAGCTGTTCGGCCACGAAAAGGGCGCCTTCACCGGGGCGGTGAGCCGCAAAAAGGGGCTTTTCGAGCTGGCCTCCGGAGGCACCATCTTCCTCGACGAGATCGGCGACATGAGCCCGAGCGCCCAGGCCAAGGTCCTGCGGACGCTGCAGTCCGGCGAGATCATCCGGGTCGGGGGGGAACGGCAGATCGAGGTCGACGTGCGCGTGATCGCCGCCACGAACCAGGACCTCGACGAGCTGGTGCGGCAGGGGCGCTTTCGGGAGGATCTGTACTTTCGCCTGAACGTGGTCCCCTTGGCCACGCCCCCGCTGCGGGAGCGGGCCGGGGACATCCCGCGGTTGGTGGAGCACTTCGTGGACCATTTCTGTCAGGAAAACGGGTTTCGACCCAAGCGAGTGCACGAGGACGCCCTGAAGCTGCTGCAGGGGCATCGCTGGCCCGGGAACGTGCGCGAGCTCAAGAACCTGTGCGAGCGGCTGGTGATCATGAGCAACGCCCAGATCACCCTGGAGGATCTGCCGCCCGAGATCCGCCAGAGCAGCGAGCCCGCCCTGACCCCGCAGGCCTGCGATCACCTCTCGCTTCGGGAGTTTCGCGAAGAGATGGAGCGGGCCTTCATCTTGCACCGGCTCAAGGAGCATCGGTGGAACATCTCTCGCGCGGCTTCGGCGCTGGGCATCGAGCGGACGAATTTGCACAAGAAGATCAAGGCCTACGGCATCCAACGGCAGGAGCGGTGAGCCTGTGCTGGCGAGGCGGCCGCAGCGGCGGAGGCGGTGGGTGGCCGTCGCGATGGGCGCGCTGGCCCTCGGGGGGGGCAGTCTGCTGGCAGCGGGCTGTGATCAGTGCCGGCCCGGCGGGTCGGCGCCGCAGGACGACGATGGCCAGCGCACCGGCCTGGTGGTGATCCGGCGAGGCGAGCCGCCGCGGGTCAAGCTCCGGTATCGCTTCCGCCAGGGACAGCGCGTGCTGTATCGGCTCACCACCGAGCGCCAGCGCTTGCACTCCCCGCGGCGGCGGGCTCGCCGCACGCTGCGACTTTCGCGCTACGTCGACCGGGTCAGGCCGCCGCGCCGGGACAAGGCCCAGATCCGCTGGCGGGTCCTGGGGCCGGCCGGCGCGGCGGCCCGCGCGCCGCGGCGGTCCGCGGCGGGCCGAGCCCAGGCGGGCCGAGCCCAGGCGGGCCGAGCCCAGGCGGGCCGA
>CAYFWA010000484.1:0-2249 GCA_964346625.1 uncultured Myxococcales bacterium | reverse complement strand
AGGCGGGCCGAGCCCAGGCGGGCCGAGCCCAGGCGGGCCGAGCCCAGGCGGGCCGAGCCCAGGCGGGCCGCAGCTTGTGGCTGGAGATGGACTCCCGGGGGCGGGTGTCCCAAAGCGCCGTGGTGGGAGGAGCGCCGGTCGCCGGGGACCGGCTCGCGGCGATGCTGCGAGGCTTGCACCACCGCTGGCCCGAGGCCGCGGTGGGGGTGGGCGCGCGGTGGGTGGACCGGCGCCGGCTCCGGCTGCCGCTGGGGGGGTCAGAGGCGAAGCGCGCCCCCATCCGTGTCTCCGTGCGGGTGCGAACGACCCTCGAGCGGCTGGGCCCCTGTGGACGGTCGCGCTGTGCCTATCTGTCGCTGCGCACCCGCCTTACCTCGCGTCAGCGCTACCAGCGGCTGCAGCTCAGCCTGCGAGGCCAGGGTCAGGGGACGGTGGTCTTCGATCGCACCCGGGGTCGGGTGGAGTCCAGCCGCTCCCGGGCGCAGCTCCGGCTGTCCACCGGGCTGGCGGGGCGGCAGGTCACCGAGCGGTATCTGGTGATCCGGCGGCTCGACGCCCTGCGCAATCCACCGGGGCGCGCGATGCAATAGCCCCCTGTTCTCTCGCGAGCCCGAAGGGCTCGCGCAAGAATACCTCGGGATTCGTGCGCGAGCCCCTACTCCTCTGGCTCGCCCTCCAGGCGCAAGCCGCTTCGTGCTCGCGTGAGCTCTCCGAGGCGGGTCCCCACTCGAATGATGTGGTCGCGGCCCCGCTCTTCGTTGGTGAGCCCGGCCGTGAGCCGCTCGGGGATGGCGCTGGCTCCATAGAAGGCGCCGGCCAACGCTCCCGCCATGGCGCCCAGGGAGTCGGTTTGCCCGCCGCAGTTGACCGCGGTGATGACGGCGTTTTCGAATCCGTCGGTCAGCATGAAGGCCGCCAGCGCCGCCGGCACGGTCCCCACGGCGCTCCCGTCGCAGGCGTAGACCCGCGCGATGGACGCGCACAGGGCTGCGGGGTCCTGCGCGGGCGGGAGGTCCCGGGTGCGCAGCACGGCGTCGAGCATGGCCACGCTGGAGTCTTCGAGCGCCTCCTGCAGGGCCGACAGCGCGTCTTCGGTCATCACGGAGGTTTCGAGCAGCCCCTGCTCGGTGGCGAACCCCATGGCCGCGGCCTGCGCCACGGCGCCCGCCACGGCGTTTGGGTGGCCGTGGGTGATCTCGGCCTGCCGGGCGGCGTGCTCGACGAGGTCGGGATCAGCGGCATACAGCACGCCCAGGGGAGCCACGCGCGCGGCCGCTCCCACCCCCCAAGAGGGGGACCCCGGAACCGCCCAGCTCATGCCCTGTCGGATTTTGGCCATGATTCCATATACATGTGGGCTGTAGCCGCGCCAGGGAGTGAACGGGTGCGCGAGATGCTCCGCGACGGCTTGCAGGTCGAAGCCCCCCTTGGCCACCAGCGCTTCGCCCAGATTCAACGCCATCTCCGTATCGTCGGTATATTCGCCGGCGGGCAGGCGACCCTCGCGCAGGCTGTCGAGCCGACCATGCTCGGCCCGGAGCTGGTCCTGGTTCATTCCCTCCCCGGCCATCCCCAACGAGTCCCCGACCATGGTTCCCAGCATCGCCCCCACGGCGCTGTCGATGAGATCACGTGCCACGATGTGCCTCCTGCGCGTGCCGGGCCCGGCCCCGGGTGGGGCTCCGCCGCCCTGGAGTCCCCGAGTATAGAGAATGCGAATCCGTCTTGCCACCGGATTCGAATCTCTGGTTGACGAAGCGCGTCAAATGTGATCCTATCTCGGGCATACTCGGGCCTTGGGGCGAGGCTTCGTGCAACCCGCGGCGCTTCGCGATCCCACCGGGGCCGCAATCCACGGGGGTGGATCGATGTTGAATCGATTGAGAGATGTAGGGCAGACGGCGGTGACGACAGGGGAGCGGGCCATCCGCCTCCTTTGGGACCTGGTATCCATCGCGTCGGAGCGCCTGCGCGAGGCCAAGGGCCCGGGCTCGCCTCCCCAGATGCACTCACCGTCCTCGCCGCCGCCCGCGGCGGAGCCCGCGCCGCGGAGGCCGTCCTCGTCGCCGTCCTCGCCGTCCTCGCCGTCCTCGCCTGCCTCGCCGGCGTCCGCGTCGTCTCCAGCCGCTTCACCCGAGCCCGCGGTCGCCAAAGACGCATCCCCGGTCGCTGCGCCGGTCGCCCCGCCGCCCGCCGAGGCCGAGCCGGCGGAAAAGCCCGCGGCCAAGTCCAAGAGCCGCAAGAGCAAG
>CAYFWA010000483.1:2494-5735 GCA_964346625.1 uncultured Myxococcales bacterium | reverse complement strand
GGTCCACCCAGCGGGCAGTTGAACGAGGAGCCCATTCAGGGGCGTCTGCTGCCCGCGGGGCGTGGCTGACCATCCACCGGGGGGTGACCACCAACTGGAACCCGTTTTTCTATCCGCCGCCCGACGCGGGGATCGAGCCGGCGTACCTGTGGCCGGTGCTGCGCTCGCCGCAGCCGGCGCGGTGCATCCGCGTGGCGACCGAGGCGCTGCCCGACCGGCTGTTCGTGTGCGACGTGGACGAGGGCGAGCTGCGGCGCCGCGGACACGAGGGCGCCCTGGCCTGGATCGCCCGGGGCCGCGAGCTGAAAAATCGACAGGGCGTGCCCATCTGCGAGGTCCTGCCCGGCCGGCCGTGGTACCGCCTGGCGCCGCGGCGCCACCGGATTTTGTTTACCAAGGCGGCCCACGACACGCACCTGCACCGCCTGCTGGACGCGCCCGCAGCCATCGACCAGCGCCTCTACGGGGTGGCCGCGCCCCCGGCGGTGGATCCGGTGCTGGTGGCCGCGGCGCTCAACAGCGTGGTGACGGCGCTTTCGGCCGAGGTGGTGGGCTCCACCAGCCTGGGCGAGGGCGCACTGGACCTGCCGGTGCGCGCGGTACGCGAGCGGCTGCTGGTCCCGGACGCGCGTCGGTTTTCACCGGCGGCGGCGGCCGCGGTGAAGGCCGCCTTCGAGGCGCTCGCCCAGCGGCCGGTGGAGCCGGTCTGGCGCGAGGCCGCGCGGGTGGACCGGCGGGCGCTCGATGACGCGGTGCTCGCCGCCCTGGGCCTCGACCCCGGCCGGTGGCTCGACCCGCTGTACGCGGATCTCGACGCCCTGGCGCGCGAGCGCATCGAGCTGGCCGCCGGGCGGCGGCGCCGGCGGTAGCGGCGCCGGCGGTAGCGGCGACGGCGGTAGCAGCGCAGGCGCGAACGGCAACGACGCCAACCGTCTCTCTGGGCCGAAGGGGCTCTGTGGGCCGGGGGGCTCAGCGGCTCGAGCCGCGACGGCGCAGCTCGGCCTCAACGCGCTCGAGGTAGGCGCGGGCGGCGCGATCGCGGGGGGCGCGCTCCACCGCGGCCCGGAAGTGCTCGCGGGCGGCGCGGTAGCGCTGCAGCCGGGCCTCGATCACCCCCAGGTTGAAGTGCGGCGCGGCGCGCTCGGGGTAGCGGCGGCGGGCGCGCCGGAAGTGCTCGCGGGCCCGGCGCGTCTGCCGCAGGGCGGCGGCGCCGTCGGCCGGGCCGGACAGCTCGGCCAGCCGCAGGCGGTAGCGCCCGGCGTTGACCAGGCCCACGTAGCGCCCCGGGGCGCGCTCCAGGGCGCCCTCGGTGGCGCGGGCCGCCTGGCGCAGCAGCTCGCGGGCGCGGTCTTCATCCCCGGCCTTCGAAGCGAGCTCGGCGCGGCGAGCGAGCACCACGCCGCGGTTGATGCGGGCCGCCACCGAGGGAGGCCAGGCGCGCTGGGCCAGGGTGAAAAGACCCTGGGCCACGGGCAGCACCGCCGGGTCGGCGCGGCGGCGCAGGTACTGCATGCCCAGGGCGTTGAGGTGGCGCGAGCGCACCCGGGCGGTCTGGTCGCCCGGGTCGCCCTCGAGGATCCGCATCACGTCCCGCACGAGGTCCCCGGGCTCGGGCAGCGCGGCCTTGGTGCCGCGAGGTATGACCGAAAACAGCGGCACGCCCGGGGTGAGGGGGCGGCGCAGGGCGGGCAGGTCCACGCCGTCGCCCGGCTCCCAGCGCACGGGGCGGCGCCCCTCGAAGCGGCCCAGCAGCTCGGCCAGCAGGTTGAGCCGGCCCCGCAGCCGGGCCTGGCGCGGCCGGTGCAGATACCCGCGGATGGCGCGCTGGGAGAGGTCGGGGTCGTCGTCGAGGGCCAGCCGCAGCCGCAGATCGTGGGCCACCCACAGGTGCTGGCGCACCAGCACCAGCACGTCGGGCCGGGCCCCTTCCACGGCCTGGGCGTGCAGCAGCCCGGCGGACAGATCGTCGCTCTGGGTGAGCACCACCGCCCGCGGCGGAGCCTGGACGAGGGCGGCGTCGGACCAGGCGGCGGCGCCGTAGCCGGCGCCGCGCCACTTCTCGCGGAGGTTGTCCAGGGTCGGTGGCAGCACGGCGATGCCGGCCAGCGCTATGGCCACCGCCGGCACCAGGCGGGCGGAGCGCTGGCTGATCCAGGCGGCCACCGTGGCCAGCCCCACCGCGGCCAGGGGGCCCAGACACACCACTGTCGTGATGCCGCACTGCAGATCGCGCAGGCCCATGGGGTTGATCCAGAAGCTGTAGACGAAGTCCCCTGCCGCGCCCCAGCAAAGCGCGATGCCCAGGATGCGGGGCGTCCCCGGCCGGATGAGCAGCCGTCCCGCCCCCACGGCGGCCAGAGGCAGCGCGATGCCCACGAAGGGCTCGAGGATGGTCTCCCAGGCCTGCCGCAGGTGCAGCCCGACCACCTCCGGGCGCAGGCTGAACATCAGCACGCCGAAGTCGGCCTCCCGGATCCGCCGCGCCATCACGTGGTCCCACAGCGCCCCCAGGCTCGTGGCGTGGGCCCAGTCGGGCAACCGCCCGCGGTCGGCTACGGCCACGAGGTAGATCACCACCAGGGCGCCGAGGGCGAACAGGGCCGGCGCGGCCCGGGCCCACCGCGCCCCCCGGCGCAGGGCCAGCAGCCAGCCCCCGAGCAGCACGGGCAGCACCAGCACCCGGTAGGTGGGGTGGGTCCCCAGGGCCGCCAGGCCCGCGGCGAAGGCCGTTAGCAGCCGCCACCGCGGGTCGGGGGTGCGCAGCACGCGCCACAAAAGCAGCAAGCTCCCGGCCACGGCCAGGGCGGCGAGGCTGTAGACCTCGGCCACCGTGGCCTGGCGCCAGAACATGTGCCCCAGGGCCACCAGCAGCGCCCCGGCCACGCCCCCGATCCAGCCCACCGCACGGGGCGCCTCCGCGAAACGGATGGAGCGGATCAGGCGCACCGAGAGCACGAACACGCCGGCCACGGTGGCGGCCGCGGCCGCGGCCGAGAGCAGCACCACGCGAAAGGCGATGCTCCCCAGCGGCACGAGCGTCGCCAGCTTGCAAAGCAGGGTGTGCAGCGGATAGCCCGGCGGGTGGGCCGTGCCGAGTTGGTAGCCCGCCGCGGTGAGCTCACCGCTGTCGAGCCAGTACAGTCCCGGGGCGGCGGTGATCACGAACAGGGCGAAGGCCCCCAGGCCGATGCCCAGGGCGACCCACCGCTCGCGGGGGTCCGCCTCGGGGGCCGCCTCGGGG
>CAYFWA010000483.1:0-2394 GCA_964346625.1 uncultured Myxococcales bacterium | reverse complement strand
CCGCCTCGGGGGCCGCCTCGGGGGCCGCCTCGAGGCCCGCCCCCGACCGCGTTGCCGGATCCTGTTCCTCTGCCGCCGACATAGGCGCATAGTAGCGGAAAGCAGGACACCGGGCCAAAGACCACCACGCGGGCGAGCCCTGCGGCCGGGCAGCTTGCCGGAAGCGGGCCGGGCCGCCGGGTGGCTCGCCAGGACAGCGGGAGGGGCCGCTGCAGCTCGCGCCGCATGGGTCTCCCTTTACAGCGGGCGGGGGAGGTGCTATCCGAAAGACCCTGTAATTCCGCGAATCGGATGTCTCGGAGCCGCGGTTCGGACCCGGATCCGTCGCCGCGGTTCGGATGTCTCGGAGCCGCGCATCGGACCCGGATCGGACGCCGCGGTTCGGAGACGGATCGGACGCCGCGCGCTTGCGGCGCGCCGGAGCCGGGCCCGCGGCGCGCAACGGCGCGCAGGAGCCGGGCCCGCGGCGCGCAACGGCGCGCAGGAGCCGGGCCCGCGGCGCGCAACGGCGCGCAGGAGCCGGGCCCACGGCGCGCAACGGATTGGAAGCGATGAGCCAGACCCCCAACGACTCGCCGGGCGACCTGCGGCCCACCGTCCACCACGGCGCCGCCCAGGCCCGGCTACCGCCGGGCACGGTGGTAGCCATCGGGAACTTCGACGGGGTGCACCGCGGACACCAGCAGGTGCTCCACCAGGCCCGCTCCCTGGCCCAGGAGGTGCCGGGGGAGCACCAGGTGGCGGTGATGACCTTCGACCCCCACCCGGCCCGGCTCTTCGCGCCGGAGCTCGCGCCGCCCTTGATCTCGCCGATGGATCGCCGCATCGACTGGCTGGGCGAGGCCGGCGCCGATCGCGTGGTGGTGCAGCCCTTCGACGAGGCGCTGGCCGCGCACAGCCCCGAGGGCTTCGTGCAGCAGGTGCTGGTGGAGTCCCTGGGCGCCGGGGGCGTGGTGGTGGGCTACGACTTCACCTTCGGCAAGAGCGGCCAGGGGACCACCGAGGATCTGATCCGGCTGGCGGGCCAGCGCGGCGTGCACGTGGCCGTCACGCCGGCCTTCTACCAGGACGGCATCCTGGTAAGCTCCACGAAGATCCGGGAGTTCATCCTGTCCGGAAGGGTCTACGGCGCGTCGCTCCTGCTCGGTCGCCCCTACGAGCTCGGGGGCCGCGTGGTCCGTGGCGCCGGCCGGGGCCACACCATCGGCTACCCCACCGCCAACGTGGCCGTGGAGCAGGAGCTCATCCCGGCCTTCGGCGTCTACGCCGCCCGCGTGCGGGTGGGCGAGGAACTGGTGGACGCGGCGGTGTCCATCGGCATCGTGCCCACCTTCAAGCAGGACCAGGAGATCACCGTGGAGGCCTACCTGCTGGACTTCTGCGGGGACCTCTACGAGCGGCGCATCTGCCTGGAGTTCGTCCGCCGGCTGCGCCCCGAGCGACGTTTCGAAAGCGCCGAGGCGCTGGTGGACCAGATCGCGCTGGACGTCAAGCAGGTGCGCGATATCCTGCTGACGTTATGACCCCCCAGCAGCTCGAACGGCTCGGCCCCAGCACCCTGCGCCAGCTCGCCCGCCAGATCGGGCTGCGCGGCGCCGGGCTGTGGGACGCCGAGACCCTGCGCATCGGGCTGCGGGCCTATTTCGAGCGCGCCCCCCAGACTCTGGCCGACGACGCGGACGAGGGCGATGACGCAGACGAGGACGAGGAGTGTGAGGAGGCCGAGACGCACGCCACGGCACAAACCGCGGCGAACGCCGAGGTGGCCATCGAGGCTGCCACGTACATGTTCAGGGGGGATGTCCCATCCCCCCTCGCCCCGAAAATCCGCGCTTTTTCGGGGCTCACCCCCAATCATCGCGCTTCGCGCCGCTGCAAGGAAAGGCGCCAATTCGACGTTTCGCGCAATTTCGTCCCTACGAAACACCCCAACGGTTACTCTGCCACCAATGAGGAATTGGGCCGCTCGAAGCCGGCGCCGGGTGACACCGGCGCGACGAGCAGGTCGGGGGCCGATCGCGACGAGGCGGACGGGACCACCGACGCCGGGCTCCCGGCCATCTGGCGAACCGAGACCATGGCCCGGGTGCTCGAGGCCCAGGGCCGCCGCGCTCAGGCCCACCTGCTGCGCAGCGGGCTGCGCGCGGGACCCGCACCGCCCCTTTGGGCGCCCCGGGTGACCCTCGAGGTGCGCGCCGACCGGCTGCTGCTCGGCTGGCAGATCCCGACCACCTCGCTCGCCGATGCGGAGAGGGCCCGCGACGCCGAGGCCGACACCAACCGCGACGTCCAAGCCGGCGCCGGCCGTGACAACGAGGCCGCCCTCCACCAAGACCTCGCGCCCGATTCCGACCAGCGCCTCGCGCCCGATTCCGACCAGCGCCTCGCGCCCGA